>CAYMMR010000019.1:0-7278 GCA_964391545.1 uncultured Nitrospinota bacterium
TAAGCGATATTTCTGGAACTTACGCATTATGTGTAATAAGCCCTGCCGACCCGGATAAGATTGTCATTGCGAGAAACGAAAACCCTATTGTAATAGGTCTTGGAAGGGGAGAATTTTTTATCGCCTCGGATGCGACTGCAATCCTGAGCTATGTAAAGGATGTCCTATTTCTCGATGATGGAGAGGTTGCAGTCATAAAAAAGGAGGGGGTGCAGGTCTACGATAAAAACGGCAGGCCGGCTGCAAAAAACATCAGAAGGCTGGGCTTAAATCCCATAATGATGGAAAAGGGGGGCTACAGGCATTTCATACTCAAGGAAATCTTCGAACAGCCCAGGGCTATATGGGACACGATAAGGGGGAGGGTTTCGTCCGGCGATATTGTATTCGAGGATTTCGGGCTCGAATGCCCTGATGCCGAGAAAATAAAAAAGGTATTCATAACCGGCTGCGGCACATCATGGCATGCAGGCTTGATAGGGAAATTTATGATAGAGGGTTTAAGCAGGCTGCCTGTGGATGTGGATGTAAGCTCCGAACTAAGATATAGAAATCCTATTATAGATTCCGAGACCCTTTTAATCGCCATATCGGAATCGGGCGAGACAGTAGATACTATTGCCGTGCTGCGTGAGGCTAAAAATAGAGGGGCAAAGACAGTAGCGATATGCAACACCATCGAGAGCAGTCTATCGAGGGAGTCGGACAGCACGATAGATATTCATGCAGGGCCTGAAATCAGCGTCGCCTCTACAAAGACCTTTACCGGCAGCCTCTCCGCCCTCTATATCCTCGCAGTATATCTCGCAAAACAGAGGGGAGTTGTCAGCAAAGAGGACATGGCAGAAAGAGTTAAGGAGATTATCGCCCTGCCCGGGAAGATAGAAGATGCGATGGGATTAGAGGAGGAGATAGAGGGGCTTTCGAGAATATTCTACGAAAAAAAGGGCTTCTTATATCTTGGAAGGGGGATAAATTATCCTGCGGCGCTGGAAGGGGCTATGAAGATGAAGGAGCTTGCCTATATTTATGCAGAAGGGTATTCGGGCGGAGAGATGAAACATGGACCAATAGCGCTCATTGACGAGAATACGCCTGTAGTGATTCTTGCGCCCCAAAACAGCCTCTATGAAAAAAGTTTGATAGATATAGAGGAGGTAAAGGCAAGAAACGGAGTTGTTATCGTATTTGCAACAGAAGGGGATACGGAGGTTGTCAAAAGGGCGAGGCATGTCTTTTACCTTCCCCATACCACCGAGTTCCTTGCTCCAATATTATACTCCATACCTCTCCAGTTTTTATCATACTATGTAGCGCTCCGCAGGGGATTAAATGTGGACAGACCGAGAAATCTGGCAAAGAGCGTAACAGTGGAGTAAGACAGAATTCTATATATTCATTACTTAACCCTCTATTAGAATCTCCATTTTGTTTTTGCATAGGAATTATAAACCGCAAAGACGCAAATAACGCAAAAGAAATAAAAGAAAAAGATTAAGGAGGAATGGGGAAACAATGAAAGGGAGAAAAACAACCCCCTAAATCCCCCTTTGTTAAGGGGGACTGAGGAGGTTGTTATCTTTCTCCGTTTCTCCATCTTCCCCCGTTCTACTTTCTTTTCTTTGCGACCTTTGCGCCTCTACTGAAATAGCCGAACGCTGCCTGCTGCCTGTTAATGTGGTAAATTCTCAATTAAAACGGCTGGAAAATATAGGATATGTCAGAAAGCCGGCAAAAAAACTTGCAAAAAAGGTATTCTATGATTTAAACGAGAGGCTTTTCAGCCTCTGGAGGCAGATGAGGGTAGAGGCAGGCAGGAGGAGGCTTGGATTTATTGTAAAATTCCTTGAGATATGGTTTACAAAAAAGGAGTTAATCGGGCATTTAGATAAAGCTATCAAGGAATTTACAAAAATAGTAACTATTGGAGATAAAGATAAGATAAAAAATTACAGTGATAAAATATGGTATATAAAGGAATCCTTGCCTGAGCTAAAAGATTTTCCCTACTATGATATTTTTCCAGCCATTGCAGAAGGTGATTTTAAAAAAGTTGCCGATTCATTGGAAAAAAGTATCAAAATTAATCCCAAAATTGCAGGGTTATGGTTTTCATATGGAGTAAAGTGGATTATGGCTGGACTATTCTATTCTGAATGCCGTTCTTGATCAATTCTTCGGACATCGGCTTGGCATGCTCCTGGCTGGTGTATGCGCCGATAAGTATCCGGTAGGTGCATTTATCGGCATCGCATACCATCAGAGGATAGGAAGAATACCCTTTCTCTGCCAATTTTAAAACCTCTTTGAATGCCTCGTCATGGGATCCGAATATCCCTGTCTCTATCGAGTATGGAAGCTCCATCTCCTTTGCATAGGCAGCGCGGCCGTCTCGTGTAAGCGCTTTTGCAAACTCTCTCGCCTCGTAGAGAGAGGCGAATCTATCCATTATAACCCTATACCAGATGCCTTTGCCCGATATATCAAAGGGGACTTCATAAGCCGAATATCCCTTTTTCCTGAAATAGTTTACCTCTTTTAAAGCTGCATCCCTCTCCTTAAATGAGGATATATGTATAGTATAGGGATGCCTGACCGATGGAATATCCCTGTTCCACTTTTCATTTTTAATCTTCCACTCGTCCCCTTCCTTTTCAAAATAAAGTATCTTCCTGCCGCTCGTCTCGAGTTTATCCGACTTAAACTTTTGCAGGAACGAAGCTATGATAAGATTTTTCTCTTTTTTAATCTGTATATTTTCTATCGCTATCTCTATATTGCCGTGTCTTTGATTGAATCTATTTTTGGATTCCTTCCAGGTTGAAAGGTTATATCCCCCGGATGAAAATTCCTTTGAATAGTTGGATATATATTTTTCCAAATCTTCGGACTCCCAATCCTTTTTCCACTCCATAATTTTATGTCGTATTATCTCTCCATTCGTAAAACTCCCGATAGGATGCAGGGATTCAACGGCTGGAGCTTCCGTTATAATTTGTAGCGGCGATGACGATTCTGACAGGCTATTTAATTTAGCCCGTGTAAAAGGTCCGACATAACCGGTGCCTGATTTTAAGCCGAGGGGTGTCAGAATTTCAGAGCCGTATTTTTCCTGAAATCGTATAACTGCAGCCTTTGTTATTGTGCCGAAATATCCTGTTACAAGCCCCTCCGGATAAATCGAAGGATCCAATTTTAAAAAGGCTTGCAGATTTTTAACATCCTCCAATCTGTCTCCCATCTTCATATCCTTTGCAAAATTATATCCAGGGACCTGTCCCGTTATGGCTTTAAGCGGGATTTGAGCCTGTTCCTGCGAGGGCTGTGATTTTATTTTTAATTCTTTGGCTTCGGCAGAAGGCTTAGATTCTATTTTTGCCTCTTCCACCGGTTTTGCAGCAGGTTTCTGAACGATTGTTTCTTCTGCTAACGGCTGATGTCCGATAGCCGATGGCTTTTTATCTTCAGTCTGTTTTTCTTCGGGCTTAAGCCTATCATCAGGGACAGGAACATTAAGGGAGAGTATTTTCTGAAAGTCTATTGCAAGAATATAATTTTCGAGAATCGTTCCGCCGTTAAGCGTTGCTTTTATAACCAGATTAAAAGATGGCTGGTTAATAGGATGAGGGGAGGAAAGCTTTACAATTGACTTGTTTTTATCAACAGGTTCTACATTAATGGATAGGGCATCTACTACCTTATCCCTGTAAATATCGAGCCGCGCATAGTCGTCTTTATTCCCTATCGAAACCTGCAGCCCGCTCTCTCCACCGGTGTTTACTGGAACTTCTGCCGTAAAATTCTCATTGAAGGAACTCTTGACCTCGATAGCCCCCAGAGAAAAGGCGCTAACATTAGAAGACAGAAGACAGAGAACAGAAGACAGAGAACAGAGGACAGAGAACAGAAAATTCGACTTCTGACTTCTGACTTCTGACTTCTGACTTCTATACTCTATCCTCACTCCCTCTTCTCCTTCATTTTTTTCATAGCAGCGGTCATAATCTCTCTCTTATCCTTTATAATGCCTGCCGCCTTTTTTATTCTTTCTATGATAACATCGAATTCTTTGAACGGCTTTTCTATATAGCTGATAGCCCCTTTCTCTATGCACTCCAGCGCCCTCTCCAGCGTCGAATAGCCCGTTATCATAATTACCTCGATAAAAGGGCTTATGTGCTTTGTCTTCTCCAAAAGCTCTATGCCCGACATCTTAGGCATCATTATATCGGTAAGAACTATTTGATACTTTAGGCTTTTGACCTTTTCGATGGCATCGGTGCCGTCAACTGCAGTATCAACTTTATAACCCTCGCTTTCAAGCAGATCCTTAAGCCCCTCCCTTATATCTTTTTCATCGTCTACAACAAGTATTCTAAAATCCTGAGCCATAAATACCTCCCTCTTAAAAAGGGTCAAGGGGCATGGGTCATGGGTCAAGAAAAACAATCTTACTTCTTGCCCCTTGCCCCTTGACCATTGACTCCTTCATTTATTATTTCATCCAGTTTTTTCCTGTCCTCATCGGATACCTCTGCATCATGTGGCTGGAGCGATGTTTCGCTGCTTTTTTTTATATTTGAAATAAGCCCGGCACTTTTCTGAAGATGGGGTATAAGTTTCTGTATATTCATATCGCTTCTCATCTCATTTACGAATTCGACAGGAGAAACTCCAATCACAGTTTTGCTTATTGTTATTATGTAGCGGGCAGTGAAGGATTTTAAAATATATCCTTTTGTAAAGGAAAAGGCGGACAGCAGGAGAATGACTACGGATAGTATAATTACACCCTTTGCAGCGCCAATTACCCCTCCTGCAGCCCTGTCAACGACAGAGAGGGTTACCGATACGCTTATCACCTTCTGAATCACTTTTCCGATGAGTATAACGGCAACCCATACAACTGCAAATATGGCTATAAAGCTTACCCATCTCGAAATGGCGGGATTCAACACCTTCGAGGCATAAGCGGATACAAGGATATTATAATTAACAGCGGCTAAATATCCTATTGCAATGGAGGATAGAGAAAAAACCTCCTTTACCATTCCCCTGTATACACTATAAAGCACACTGCCTGCGACTATCAGAATAAAGACTATATCCACCCAGTTCATGATAAAAGAAGTATATAAGAATTGAGTTTTACAATCAATATTTTAATATCCGGAGAGCCTCTTCTCAAAGAGGGGACGCATGTGCCAGAACCGAGAATAATAAGCTCCATGGATTTTAGAATCTCTTAAAAAAACCTTTCTTAGAACTCACATCATCGCCTGAAATCTCTGCAAGCTCCCTCAGCAACTCCTCCTGTTTCTTCGTCAGCTTTACAGGGGTTTTAACGATAACATGAACTATCTGGTCCCCCCTGCCGTGTCCTCTTATATGGGGTATTCCCGCACCTTCCAGATTAAAGGACTTTCCTGTTTGTGTTCCTCTCGGTATCGTAAGCTTTTCCATCCCGTCGAGTGTTGGGACATCGATCTCCGCTCCGAGGGCTGCCTGAGAGAAAGAGATAGGAATCTCGCATATCACATTGTATTCATCTCTCTTAAAAAATTCATGCTCTTTTACATGAAGCACCACATAAAGGTCTCCGTTTGGTCCGCCTCTTATCCCTTCTTCTCCTTCTCCCTTTAATCTGAGCGTCGAGCCGGTATCAACTCCTGGCGGTATTTTTACCGAGAGTTTCTTCCCTCTCTTTACATGACCGGTCCCCCTGCATTCTTTACATGGGTTTTTTATTACCCTGCCGGAGCCATGACATTGATTGCAGGTTGTGCTTATATGAAAAAATCCCTGAGACCGCGTAGCCTGACCTGTCCCCCTGCAAAGAGGACATATAACAGGCTCCGTCCCCGGCGCTGCCCCGGAGCCGCTGCAGGTTTTACAGGATTCATATTTCTCTGCCTCTATCTCGGTCTCTTTACCCTTTACCGCATCCATAAACGAAATTTCCAGATCATACCGAAGGTCTGCCCCATGCTGGGCATAAGTCCTCTCCCTCCTCCTCCCGCCGAAGCCGAAAAAATCCTCGAATATGTCGCCGAAAGAGGTAAATATATCCTCGAATCCCCTGAAGCCAGTAAAACCGGCGCCTTTCAACCCTTCATGTCCGTAGGCATCGTAGAGGCTTCTCTTTTCCGGGTCTCTTAAGACCTCATACGCCTCGGCAGCTTCTTTAAATTTCTCCTCTGCCTCTTTGTTGCCGGGATTTCTGTCGGGATGATGTTGCATCGCCATCTTGCGGTAAGCCTTTTTTATATCGCCTTCAGAGGCATTTTTCTGAACTCCCAGAATTTCATAATAATCTCTTTTCATTTCTTAATATTTTCCTCCTTATCAAAAATCATCGTTAAAAACAAACAATTATTCTCAATCCAGATGATACTGCAAAAAAGGTTTTTGCAGGACACTTAATTGGTTATTCCCTGAAAATATTTTTAAGAACGAACCAAAGGTTTTCTTTCCTTTCCCGTATCCTCCTGATAGTGTAAGGCAGCCAATGGGTTCCGTAGGGGACATAAATCCTGACCCTATATCCCTCTTTTAGCAGTTTTTCTTGAAGCCCTCTCCTTATGCCGTAGAGCATCTGAAATTCAAATCTGTCTTTTGGTATCTTATTCTCCTCTGTAAATGCTTTTACAATATTAATCAGCCTTTCGTCGTGAGTAGCGATTGCAGGATAATTGCCTTTAAGGAGAAGCCCCTTTGCCATATCTTCGAAGTTTTTATTTACATCCGATTTATCGGGATAAGCGATTTCTGGAGGCTCTTTGTATGCGCCTTTGCAGAGTCTTATTCGATGACGATTTTCTATTGCATATTCCGCATCGCTTTTGCTCCGGTAGAGGTATGACTGAATCACCATCCCTATATTGTCGGGATAGGGACTTTGGATTGTCTTAAAAATATCAATAGTCCGCCGGGTGTATTTCGAGCCTTCCATATCTATTCTTACAAAATTTTTATATACGGCAGCGGTCTTTACGATTTTCAAGACATTCTCGCAGCAGTATGAATCGTCAATATCGAGACCCATCTGGGTAAGCTTAAGAGATATGGTTGAATTTAAAGATAAGTCGGTTATGTGTTTTAAAAGTCCGAGATAGGCATCCCTATGCGCTTCGGCTTGTCCCCTATTGGCGACATTTTCCCCGAGTATATCCAGCGTAACGAGAAATCCTTTATTATTAAGCCTTTTTACGACATCCTTTGCCTGTTCGAAGCTCTCACCGGCAATGAATCTCTTTGCCAGAATGAGCAGTATGCTCA
>CAYMMR010000019.1:7288-18558 GCA_964391545.1 uncultured Nitrospinota bacterium
GTATGCTCATGACACTCATCTCTGTATTTACCTTTTTTCTCCCAGCATCTCGTATATCTTCTCTGCCCTGCGCCGGTAATCGTCGGCTTCTTCCGCTTTTTCCAGTGCCTTATATATGGAGGCGATATTGCTTAAATCTATCGCAATCCCCCTCCTGTATTCGAGCTCTCTATCTATTTCCAGCGCTCTTTTATAAAAATCGAGGGCTTTATTTAAGTCGCCCTTTGCCTCGTATATTCCGCCTATATTGCTTAAATTTATAGCCGTCTCGCCTTTATTTTTAATCGCCTCGCTTGTCTTAAGGGCGTCATTGAACATAGTCATTGCCTCATCGAGCCTGCCCTGTTTTTTGTATACCATGCCTATATTATTGAGCCTCAGCGCCTTCCCCTGCTCGTTTCCGATTTCATTATCGATCGCAATCGCTTTTTTATAATGCTCAATCGCCTTTTCAAAATCGCCCTTTGAAGATAATATCCTTCCTATATTTCCAAGGCTGTCTGCCAGTAATTTTTTATTATTAATTCTCTCGCTTATTTTAAGTGCGGATTGAAAATCATCCATTGCGCCTTCGATATCTCCCTTCAGCAGCCTAACATCTCCCATACTATTAAGCCCGCTAACGACGCCTTCCTGAAAATCGAGGCTGTAGCTTAAATTTGCGGCATTTTTATAGTAACTCGCTGCCTTTGACAGATTGCCTTCTATGTAATATTTGTGGCCCTGGTTCAAGAGGGAAATAACCTTCCTCTGCCCCTCCGGAGATTCCTTTATCTCCTTTCCCCCGCCGCAGGAGACGATGAATAGGCAATAGGCAATAGGCAATAGGCAATAAATCCATAGCCTATAGCCCATTAGTAATTCTTGCCCCTTGCCCCCCGAAACAAGTTCGGGGCAAGTTCTTGCCCCTTGCCCCTTTTTCTTACTCATGCTTCACCCTCTCTCCCGAAGGAATCTCCCTTTCCTTTTCTTCTTCTACAAAGTTTTTTATGGGCCAGCTTTTCTTTGCGCCCTTTATTATATCGCCGGCATCCTCTGCG
The DNA here is from genome assembly GCA_964391545.1 of uncultured Nitrospinota bacterium. GTDB lineage: Bacteria > Nitrospinota > Nitrospinia > UBA9942 > UBA9942 > JACQEW01. Next base: position 8,329 of record CAYMMR010000019.1, read on the forward strand.
CTGTCTCTTGCAGACCTTGCTATTTCAGGCGCTTCTTCCGATGCCTCCTTTACATTCTTTGTAATTTTTTCTACATTTTCCAGAACAGCAGGCATCTTAGATGTCGCCTCTTCGATATTTTTTACGGCATTCTTTGATGATTCTACTGCCGGCGGTATCCCGGCAGTTATCTGCTCTACATTTTTCAATATAGCCGGCAATCCTGCCGATGCCTCTTTTATATTTTTAAGCGAGCCCCTTATATCCTCCAGGATTGGCGGCAGGTCGTTTTTAACTGCCTTGGTAATTTCAGGGATATGAGCGGATGTCTCATTGACATTCTTCAATATATCGTTGACCTTTTGCATTGCGCCTTCTGTCTTTTTTACTGTTTCGTTTATATGGTTATATACCTCCCGCTCGGCGATGAGCGCCCCTATCGTTCCTTTACCCTTTTTGATGTCTTCGGTGATTTCCCTGATATTGCCGGCTATATCTCCGGCAGCATTAGAAGGTATATTGCCTGCTATCTCCGCTATTTTATTCAATGTCTTCTCCACATTTTCGAGGACGGGCTTTACCCTGTTGACTATATCCTCCATTGCCATAGCCTCCTCCACCTCAATCGTCCCACCCGGATGGATTATTGGCAGAGATATGGAGCCGGGTAATATCTTTATCCTCTGCTCCCCTATGAAGCCCGCCTTCGCAACAGAAGCCTTCGAATCCTTACGAATCTTATTTTGAAACACCTTTCTTATCTCGAGAATCACCTCTACCTTGTTCTGCTCGTTTAATTGTGCCGACTTGATAACGCCTATATCGAGTCCCGACAATATTACGGACGTGCCTGCCTTCAGTCCCTCGCCTTCTTTAAAAACAGCCTTTATTGTATATTTTTCCTCAAAGAGGTGTTTTGCCCGTCCGATGAAGATAAAAACCGCCAGTATAGTCAGCAGAGGTATAATTATAAAAAGACCTACGACTATCTCTTTTTGGCTTGCAGAAAGACGATGGGAATAGTGCATTTTTATATTAAAAGAAGAGACCCTTCACATAAGGGTCTTCGCTTGTTTTTATATTTTCTATCTCTCCCGTGAAGATAAATCTGCCGTTCCTTATTATTCCAACCCTGTCTCCAAATGCCATGGCGCCTGTGGCGCTGTTGACGGTAATAAGCATTGTCTTTTTAAATTCGTTCTTAAGCCTTTTTATAAAACTTATAACAGTCCTGTAGCCTACAGGGTCCAGTCCTGCTGCCGGCTCGTCAAATATCAAGAATTCAGGATCCATAATTATTGACCTGGCTATGTCTGCAAGCCTCCTCTTGTTGTAAGAGAGGGTCGCGGGAAAGAGTTTACTCTCCCGTATTATACCTAATAATTCGAGTTTCTCATCAACCTTTTTTTTAATAATATCCTCGTCCATGTCGGTATGATACCTGAGCGGCAATGCTACATTATCGTATACAGTCATATTGCTTATAAGGGCAGGATGCTGAAAAAGGTAACCGATACCCTGCCTTAATCGGCTCATATCAATATCCAATGACTCATATATATTAACGCCGTTCAAGAGCACTTTCCCTTTCTGCGGTTCTAAAAGCCCGGCACAGAGCTTTAAAACAGAGCTCTTCCCCGATTCATTCGGTCCTGCAATAACAAATACCTCTCCTTTATGCACCTCCATGGAGAAATCGTCGAGAACCTTTACCTCTCCATAAAAGAAATCCACACCGGATATTTTTATCATTAAATCGGACATCTTAAAAGCAGGGGATAGGGATTAGAGGTTAGGGGGCGGCAAAAAAAACAATCCCTAACCCCTACTCCCTAATCCCTGAATTTTATATATACGCTATTATGGTAACCAAGCTGTTTAGTATAAAGCATATTGTAATGGAATTTATGATAGCCCGTGTTGTCTGCTGCGGGACTTCTGTAATCGAGCGCTGAACCGATAAGCCGTGATAACATCCTACGACTGCCACTGTCATCCCGAAAACTGTCCCCTTTATAGCAGATATGGCTATATCCGTAAAGGAGAGGGATTTAATTATGATATTTAAAAAATCCGCAAAATGCGTGGTTATGCTCATTTTGGATATGATAAATCCTCCTATAATAGCAACTACATCGAAGTATATAACAAGGGCTACGGTTGATGCCACAAATCCCAATATCCTCGGCATGACAATATATCGGATAATATCTATCCCCATCACTTCCAGAGCCTCTATCTCCGACCTTATCCTCATGTAGCCGAGCTCTGTTGGTATGGCTGATCCCGAACGTCCTATGATTACAAAGGTGGTTAAGATGGGACCCAATTCCCTGATGACGACAAGCACAAGTATTTTTCCGATAAATTCATCCCCGCCTACCTTAGGAAGCTGGGTTACGGACTGTATTATTACAACTGCGCCTAACATCAATGCTATACTGCTGATTACAGGAATTGCATCGATGCCGGTAAATATGATTTGCCTCAGCACTACCTGAAGAGTTACATCTCTATCGTGTTTTTTTGCAATAGGGAGGCTGATTACTGACCTATGAACGAGGGAATAGAGGTTGGCGAGATAGTTGAGGGACGATAATATCTTTTTTCCAATCCATCTTACAAATCCCATGTTTTTCTTTATTCATCCCCTTTTTAGCAAAGATTTTTAAATACAGGAACACGAATTACACGAATATACGAATAGCACGAATAAAGTATCAAAGAGTCAAAGTGTCAGAGTGTCAAAGTTTTTTTAACTCTGATGCTTTGATACTCTGATACTCTGACACTTTTATTTAGTGTAATTCGTCCATTCGTGTCATTCGTGTTCAAGTTTTTCGCTCTTTTCGGCGTTTTCAGGGGTTAAATCAAGTTTTTGTTTCTCTGTCATCTTACGGAATTCTTCTATAGAGTATTGCGGAGCCCATTCTGCCTCCACCAGTATTTTCAGTTTTACCCCTATCTCGAGGATATTCGGATTTTTTATAACATCACGGTTTTCATTGAATATCTTTTCCCACTGCCTGGCATTTCCGTAATAGTAGGCTGACAGGAGATAAAGGTTGTCGCCTGCCGAGATATTATGGATTACATATCTCTGCGCACCGGAAATTTCAGGCTCGCTGTCTGCCTTTGCTTCCGATGCCGGTAAGAACAAGGTTAAGGTTAAGAAGACAATAAAAACCAACCTTAATCTGTTGCAGTTATCTGTGCGAAGCATAACAAGTCCTATAAAAGGTATTGCAAATTTTTAAGCCGAAGGCGGTTTTAATGAAATATACTTGCACCAGCTTTCGATAAAAGATTTCGGGGCCGAATGGTATACAGAGTTGTAAATCAAAAAATGGGGCCTATAGGGCTTTCTCAACAGCCTTATTCCGACCTCACCGGGTGTTCTATTGCCCTTCTTGAGATTGCATTCCTGACATGCAACCACAACATTTTCCCACGATGTATCCCCGCCCCTCGATTTTGGCATTATATGGTCAATCGTAAGATAGCCGCCGATTTTGCCGCAATATTGACAGGTATGGTTATCTCTTCTAAAGACATTTTTCTTGCTGAAAGAAACTATTCCCCTGTAAGGGATATTTATATAATTCATAAGGCGGATTACCGTAGGAAGCCTGAAGGCAAGAGTTGGCGAGCGAAAAACCTTGCCGTCGCATTCTACCTGCTCGGCCTTTCCCTTTAAGACCATTACTATCGCCCGATGGGCATTGCAGAACTGTAAAGGTTCGTAGGTGCTGTTTAAGACAAGCACCCTCAAATGTTCCATGCGCCTCCTTCTTTCCAAATTCCGTTCTGGCGAAATTCAAATCGAATAAGAATAGGCATTTTGACAAATGTTATTCTATTATCTTTTTAACTCCTTGTCAATTATTGGGGGTTTTAAAATCGGCATGAAGAAGCATTTTTAAAGAGATTTTAAATGAAGTTTGTTTTATTAATATGTGGAATAAATCTTTTATATAACTCAATCGTTTTCTCCGAAATGTCATCCCAGTTAAATCGTTTCTGGATAAACTCCCGCCCTTTTTCAGCCATATCTTTTGCCCATTCTTTTTCATTCAATATTTTTTTTATTGCGTCGGAAAGCCGATAAATATCTCCGTATTTTACTATAATCCCGGAATTAGCCTCTTTTAAAAAATCGGCGCAGCCGCAGATCTCGGTAACGATAACAGACGTGCCGCACATCAATGCTTCGAGCGGCGCAATGCCGAATATCTCATGTTTCGACGGGTATATAAAAATATCTGCATCTGCCATTGCGACAGCCTTATCCTTGCCGTATAAACCGTCAATCAGCAATACCCTCTTGTTTATATTGAAATGCCGAATAAGTTTTTCTATCTCGTCTTTATAACCATCATCAGGCCCTGCTATCACAAGAGTCATATCTTTATCATCCTTTGATATAAGGGCAAAAGCCTCAAGGAGAAAATCTATCCCTTTGATGGCATTCAATCGTCCGATAAAAAGCAGTATTTTTTTGTCTAACAGATTGTAAGCCCTTCTGAAATTTCCTTTTATGGCGGAGATATTTTCAAATTCGGAGATGTTTATTCCATTCGGAATAAGGCTTATCTTATCTTTTGGCAACCCCATCTTTATATACTGCTCAACCTCTATCTCCGAAACTGCTATTACTCCTTTGGCTGATTTGAGAATCTTGAAGCCTATAGATACATCAAACAGTCTCTTCAAAAACTCCTTTCCCATAAGCCTCGATACAGAGCCGTGTGCAGAGAGGACATAAGGAGGGATAGTTCGGAATTCTGAGTTTTGAGTTCTGCGTTTCATTAAATGTATAAATGCTGCTGCATTTTGCAGTGTCCTGAACTCATGGAGATGAACTATATCAAACTGCTTTAAATTTTCTTTAAGCGCCTTTGAAATGCCTGGCGAAATAAAAACCTTTTGATTAAAGGCAAGATTGTTGCTTATGTTTTTAAAATATTTTACTTTTATCCCTTCGACTTCTGTCTCTATTGAGTTCGAAGTTCGGAGTTTGGAGTTCGGAGTTAAATCTTCAATCCTTTTCTTGCTATCGAACACATCTGTTGTATAAACAGTTACATTGTGTCCTTTCCTGACAAGCTCCCTGCACAGTTCAAATACAACCCTCGGCGTTCCGCCGTAAGACCATGCGGGATAAAAATATGGGATGATATGGAGAATGTTCATGTTAATATCTATTCAATCCCTTATTGATAATTCCTATTCCATAGCCGAATACACCTACAATATTGCGGATTACTATTACAAAGGGGTAAAGACAGAGAACGGAATCTCTTTTAATCTTGAGCAGTTTGAAAGTTGCCGGAAGCTGCAAGAGAATGGATAGGGACAAGAGGGCGGCTGGCAGCCATGCCATAAAAGGGATGAGCAATAAGGAAATGACGGATAGTCCGCAGATAAATACATTTAATGCGAGAAATCTGTCTGCCGGGTAAAGAGCCAGCCTCTCGTGAACCCTGTATCTTGCATAGGAATACTGTCTTTTGAGATACCCCTTAAATGTGGGTTTGAAATGGTGTAGAGCTGCCGCCTCTTTGCAATAGATAAGCTTATATCCTTTTTCGATAATCCGGCGGTTTAAATCCGAATCGAGAACCGCATTCACCAAATTTTCATTAAAACCTCCTATATCTTTAAAGATTTCTGCTCTGTATATGGCATTTGCCGATGTAATATGATTTGCATACCTCTCCTTTGTCTCAAACTTGCTTTCTATTTCGTAGCCGGCAATCTTTGCTATCCATGAGCTGTTCTCCGGCGTAACAAGTCTTCCTCCTACTCCTGCAACCTTTTCATCATCAAATTCTTTTACAACCTTCTCAAGCCATTTATCTTCGATTTCGACATCCGCCTCGATAATGGCAATGAACTTTCCTTTGCAGTGTTTCAAGCCTTCGTTAAGAGCAGACGCCTCGCCGCCGTTCTTCTTTTTGATTAACTTAAACCCCCCATACCCACCTTTACTAAAAGGGGGGGAGGGGGGAGTTAGGAAATTTTCGGCAAGTTGATAGGTATTATCGGTTGAGCCGTCGTCAACTGCGATAATTTCAAATTTCAAATCGGTCTTTTGATTAATAATAGACAGAATACTTTTGATTATCGTCTCCTCGTTATTATATGACGGCATTATAAAACTTATATCCATGACAGAGTTTGGAGTTTGGAGTTTGGAGTTTGGAGGGATATAAAGGTTTTTTTCCCCTAAAGACCCGTTACTCAAAACTCAATGCTTAAACAGATTAATTGCCACCTTAATATCGTTTACAAAATCTCTTATGCCTCGATACGATTTAATCCTCTTTACTATCATCTTAGTCCTTAAATAGAATGACCTGTAGGCATATCTTTCCAATTCTTCCAGTTCTTCCTTCGACAGGTGCGGGTAACTTATCATGCTCTTGCCAAGAGGGTTTATATCATCCGATTCATCTACAAGAAAGCCCTTTTCCTTGCAGAAGTCGTAAAATTTAGTCCCTTTAAACGGCGTGGCAATGGAGAACATAACATTGCTTACATCGAGCCGTTTCAACTTTTTGATGGTATCCACTATATCGCGCGGGGACTCTTTTGGCGAAGTTCCGAACATAATATTTAGTTTCGGCTCGATGCCGTATTTTCTTAACAACTCTATAGCTTTATACACATTCTCAACCATTAAATCCTTCTGAATATAATCGAGCACATCCTGATTTAGGTTTTCAACCCCAATATCTACCGATACACATCCTGCCGCTGCCATTTCTCTGAGCACCTCTTCGTCCGTAAGAAAATCTGCCCTCGAGAGACACCCCCATTCCATGTCAAGCCCTTTAATGCCTCTGCATATCTCAAGGGTTCTGTTCCTTGCCCACAAAAACTGGTCGTCAACAATCATTACGGAATTGAACCCCTGTTCCTTAATTGCCTTAAATTCTTCAATCACCCTTTTTGCGCTTGCTGCATGTACAGGAGGCTTTTTCCCATCATGGTATCTCATGTATTCCATTTCCCTCGCAAAGCTTATGGAGTTGGGGACGCAAAATAGACACTTGAATGCGCAGCCTCTCGAAGTCATCATTATGGTATGAGGCTTCTTTCTGAATTTAGGGTTGAAATAATTTTTTATATAGGGCTGAAGAACCTTGTGGTTACGGAAGGGGAAGGGAAGTTCATCTAAATTAATCATATCTTCGGATGGCGGCTCGTGGATAATTTTTTCATCTTTGAGATAAGAAACCCCTGTAAGTTTTCCATCTTTTAAATAACCGGCAAGATTTTTCTCTATCTCTCCTCTGAATACAAGGACATTACCCCCCCTACCCCCCTTTTCTAAAGGGGGGAGAGGGGGGGTTAGATATTCCTCAGGGACTCTCGTAGGCTCAGGGCCATGAAAGATTACCCTTGAGTTTGGCATCATCTCCTGTATTTTCTTTAAATAATAAAGGTCTGTCTTTTTTGAGAGAATTACGGAGTGGATTACATAGTAGTCTGCATTTTCATTTTTAATCTTATTTAAAAAACCTGTTTCATCGAGTTTCTCAAGAGACGCATCTATATAATTTACATCAAACCCCTCTTCGTAAAGGCATGTGAATGGATAAAGATTTGCCAGATCGGGAAAGTGATAAAGCTCAAAACTGCATCCTGCAAACCTCTCAGGCGTCTTTTCTCCTATTGAAGGCGGCTCGAAAAATGTGATTTTCATAAAAATAAGTTTAGCAGTATTTTCAGCCGAATTCTATTACTTTTGTATTAACCTAACCCGAATGAAATTGAAAAAGGGGTTTTTGTAATCAGGAATCATTTATCCAAGGGACTCCGCACACCAAGTATGTTTTTTGTTGCCACATGCGTATAAATCATTGTGGTCTGTAGATTGGTGTGTCCCAAGAGTTCCTGAATCGTCCTGATGTCATACCCATTTTCAAGAAGATGTGTTGCAAAACTGTGGCGCAATGTATGGACAGATGCCTGTTTTGTTATCCCCGCCTTTATTACTGCTTCCTTAAAGCCCTCTGCAGCGCTGCGGGGTGCTGATGATGACGGCGGATAATGCGGCTTCTCGGGTCAATAGAAAGAGTTTTTGCAGGAAAGAGCCAGAACCAGCCCCACTCTTTTCCTGCATTAGGATATTTTTTCTCAAGAGCGCCAGGCAGATAAACACCGTTTGTATTATCTTTCCTATCCTGTTCGTATATTTCTCTTACAGAAGATAGTTGGTGCAAAAGGTCATCCTTCAGGCTTTCCGGAAGCACAGTTCTTCTGTCCTTATCCCCTTTCCCCGAACGAACAATCATGATGCCCTGTTCAATATCAACATCCTTTATTCTCAGGCTGAGGCACTCCTGAAGCCTGAGTCCGCACCCATAGATGAGCTTTGCCATCAGACAATACAGTCCTGACATTTCATCAAAGATATTAGTCGCTTCCTTAAAAGTCAATACTACAGGAAGGCGGCGCTTTCGCCGCGCCCTGACAGAATTAATCTGATCTTCTATATCCTTTTCAATGACATGGCGATAGACAAAAACAATGGCATTCAGCGCCTGATTCTGAGTTGAGGCGGACACCTTTCTTTCGACCGCGAGATAACTTAAAAAATCCTGAATATCTTTTCCATCGAGATTCTTTAACTCTTTGCTTTTGACGAAACCCTGAAACTGCCTAAGCCATGCGATGTATGTCTTTTCCGTGCTGTAAGACCTATGACGGAGCCTGATGGCCTCTATTGTTTTTTCCTCAACAGCCTTCCAGTCATTAATCAATGTTTCTGGAATGCCGCCTGCCACATTAGAATGCTCTCTTGATAGAAAATAGCCGTAAAGCCTGATTGCATGATCTGCCTGCTTTACCTGCCAGTCTTCATGGCTTTTAGATAGATATTTGAGAAATTGAGATTTTTGCTCATTTGTAATGGCATGAGATAATGGAATATCAAGGAAACGAAAGCCTTCCGTGACCCACTTCATGTAAAATGGAAGATACTTATCGTTTACCTTGCCTTTTGATGATAAAAAGCTTTTAAATGACTCTAACATAACTAATATATAATACTATATTTCAGCAATATAATAATTAATACAGCATGATTATATTGCATTCTCTCTCAATTTTCAACGATTTTATAAAGTTTTTCCTTGACTATCTCATACTTAATTTCTATAATCCATCATAATGTTGAATAAACTTAAAAGAGAATGTTCTGACAGACGCCGTTGGCGTCTGTCAGAACGCGGCGCCGGATTTCCATCCGTCTTGTTCTTTGCGCCAAAAAAAACAAAACGGCGCTGCAGAACAAGCCGTATGCAGCAGACCTGCGCCTCACAAATAAATTTGCTCTGCGCCGGCTGCTGATCCGGCGCCGCGTTCGGCTTCGTTGTTCAGGAGGGCAGCAATCAAGCTGAACGGACATGATATGCCCTCTACAAAAATAAACGAGGAGGTTATTTATGGAACAAGCAAAGACAATAGGGATCATTGCTCTTGTCATTGGCGGGGCGATTGGTATTTGGGTTTTTACAAGAATCACCAATTTTGCAGGTCAAATGCACTCTTGGCAACCGCCATTTACTGATACTGAGTATGAAATGATAACACTTGGCGGGGCTGCGATTGCTCTTGTATTAATTATTGTGGGGTTGATAAATTTAACCAAGAAACATGATTAATCACTTTTGACTAAATGTGATATGCAACTGAGAATTAGTTGCACATCACGTACAACAGAAATATTTTTATTTTTTGCAATTTGAATAATTTTATACTTGATTTATTTGATGGTATATCAGAATTCTTTAGAAGGGGTTATTTGTATTCACAATTATCCATATCATTTGTGTAAGGATGGGAGTGCATATGAGAAATATTGCTATTGACATATCAGAAGAGGAGTTACAACGTGTTTGGCAGGCATATCAAACATTACAGCTCTTCATGGAAAAAATTCTATCGCCAAATGAATTGTATCACACAAAGTTTCTTCAGGGACTCCAAGAAGCTATTGCTGACGTGCATAATGGGAAGATAAAGGAGGTTGCGACCTTTGAAGACTTTATCGCCTAAACGAAAAATTCAGAAGACCTCACGTTTTACGAGAGATGTCAAAAAGTTACCGACGCCTGTTCAAGAAGAAGCTTTTATAACCGCGCAACAGTTAGCGGACGATGTCTTTCATCCTGAATTAAACGTTCGGCACATGACAGGATTCAAAGGTGTGTATCGAGTTGTGGTGATGACGGATTATCG
>CAYMMR010000020.1:0-17901 GCA_964391545.1 uncultured Nitrospinota bacterium
CTCTTTACCTTTTTGCCTTTTCGCCTTTTTGCCTTCATTTTTCCAGCGCCTTTTTCACTGCGCTCAAGACCCTTTCTTCTTCACTGCTCTCTGAAATATTCTTCTTGCTAACCTTTTCTATAAGAGAGGCGGCGCTATCCTCGGAAAATATAAATATTACATTTCCCGTTATATCGCCGTTTATCCTCAACAGAATACTTACGACCATTTTCTCGTCTTCCCCTACAATCTTTGCTATATCACTGAAAGGGACGAAGGATACATCCGTAATATCCAGCCTTGCCTTTTCTCTCACCCATCTCGAAAAGGCAAGATTTGCATTCTCCGACCCTTTAGCCGCTACAATCCTCAGCTCATTCATCTGTTTTTCGGTTATCTCCGGAATAAACATATTGCCCCCCCCTTTTAATCATGTTGCATCCATGTAATTTTTTTAAACATAGACCCTCCTTTTATTGTTTTTTATATATAGCCGGCTCAATATATTTAAACCCTAAAACCTTTAATTTCTTACTTTAACAATCTTATCTATATCGAGGAGTATCACAATATCGCTGGAGACATTCCCCACACCGCTTATAAATTCATTATTAATTTTTTTTACTGCTGCAGGCGACGGCTGAATATTGTCTTCCGAAAGCCTTATTACCTCCGAAACCGCATCTACTATAATGCCCGTAACTTTTCCGTCCGATTCGATGAAAAGTATACGCTTATCGCTTCCGTCAAAAGCGGGGAGGCCGAAAAACTTTCTTAAGTTTATAACAGGCAGGACATTCCCTCTTAAATTTATAATCCCTTCTATATATTCCTTTACCTGGGGTATCGGGGTAATCTTCTTCATCTTCGTTATCTCCTTGACCCTCTTTGTATCCACCCCGTATCTCTCATTTTCAAGAAGAAAACCGACAAGGAGGAGGGAATTATTTGTCTTTATATCTTCACTATTAGTTTCCATAACCATTTAACTTTTACAATAATCGTGCCAGTTTTTAAAGCCGTTGTTTTACAAGGCTGCAGTTTTAAGTGAATGGATTTTATAAAAGGAATAACTGTTGCGAATTGATACGGCTGTATTGAATTAGATTCCTCACTTCGTTCGGAATGACACTTCTGCCAACCTGTCATTCCGAGGGAGCAAAGCGGCCGAGGAATCTCAACATTGAAATTCCTGTACATTAAATTAGCACGATAGAAGCGCTTTTTCAGAATTCAATAAAGCAGATTTGAGTAAATGGATGTTTCTTTTCTGGATAGGACAATTAGCCTCACTAATTGCCATTCTGAAGTTTTTTAAGTTTTAGTCGTTTATCTTTCTCGACAGCCTCTGTCTCGTAATGCCAAGAATTCTGGCTGCCTCGCTTTTATTGCCATTAACCTTCTGCAGCACGGTCTTTATATACCTTTCTTCAAATTCATGGAGAGGGATTAGCATTTCTGCAGATAGGGCGGCAGGATTTATATTATCGGCTGCCCCAATTTCTTCGGGCAAATCTTCCATCGTTATAATATCCTTATCCGAAAGGAGAACTATTCTCTCGATTATATTTCTTAGCTCTCTCACATTTCCTTTCCACTGATATGCCGCGAAGGATCTTTCTGCATCCGCAGACAGCCTGACCTTTTTTTTAAACTCCATATTGAACTCATCTATAAATCTTTTAGATAAAAGCAATATATCGTCTCCCCTCTCTCGAAGGGGAGGAATCTTTATGTTCACGACATTCAGCCTATAATAAAGGTCTTCTCTGAAACTGCCGCTTTTAAGCATTGCCTCCAAATTCCTATTGGTTGCGGATATAACCCTAACATCCACCGTTATAGGCGATGTGCCTCCAACCCTTTCTATTTCATGCTCCTGCAGCACCCTTAAAAGTTTCATCTGGAGCTTTGGATGGAGGTCGCCTATCTCATCGATGAATATCGTTCCTGTATGTCCCATCTCGAATTTGCCGATTTTTTTCTTTATTGCCCCCGTAAATGCGCCTTTTTCATGTCCGAAGAGGTCGCTTTCGAGGAGGTCTTCGCTCAGTGTAGCGCAGTTTACGACCACAAAGGGTTTATCCCTTCTGGGACTCGAAAAATGTATTGCGTGGGCAAGAAGCTCCTTTCCCGTGCCGCTCTCTCCCGTTATAAGAACAGCCGTCGTGCTGCTCGCTGCCGCCTTCGATGCAAGAGAGCATACATCTTTTATTGCCTTGCTCTCGCCCACAATCTTGTTAAAACCGTATTTCTCTATCTCCTTCTGCTCGATTTCGATTAGCCTCTTTCTCAGCTGGACAGACTCAAATGTTTTCTGGATATTGAATTTCAGATTTTCTATATCAAATTGCTTGGCGATATAATCATAGGCGCCTGCCTTTATGAATCTTACCACGCTGTCGAAGCTCGGCATTGCGGTAATTATAATTATAGCTGCATCTTCATCGATCTTCTTAATCTTCTCCAAAACCTCTATGCCGTTCATATCGGGCAGGCTCACATCGAGGAGGACAATATCCGGTTCGAACTCGGCAAATCTACGGATGCCTTCGTTTCCATTCTCCGACAGGGCTACATCATATCCTTCCATCTCGAAGATATGCTGAAAATTCTCCAGTAGAATCTTTTCATCGTCTATTATTAATATTTTCGGTTTCATCGAGGAACAAACCCCTCACCCTCCCCTCTCCCCTGAGGGGAGAGGGTTAGGGTGAGGAGAAATTAGCTGATTTTTCAATGAGATACACATTTTAAATAGTGCGAACCCTTGATTTTGTTAAGTCTTCAGTCAATCAATTAAATAACGATTAACATATCAACAGGTTACAAATAGAAAATTTTATAATTTCCTATACATGAACAAAGACTTGAACACGAATAACACAAATGGGACTAATTACACGAAGATAAGAAGCAAGAAGTCAGAGGCAAGAGGCAAGATTTTTTTCTTGCTTCTTGTTTCTTGCTTCTTGACTCTTGACTCTTGAATCTATTCGTGCCACTCGTATATTCGTGAAATTCGTGTTCCAGAATTTTATAATTACAAAAATAAGCCGCAGGGGTTTTGCCCCTGCGGCTTCAAATCACTAAATATCGAAATAGAGGGCAAATTCGTAGGGATGGGGTCTAAGCCTCATCTGGTTCACCTCTTTTTCTCTCTTATATTCGAGCCACATATCTATGGCATCCTGAGTGAAGACATCTCCTTTAAGCAGGAAGTCCTGATCCTTTTCCAGAGCATCCAGCGCATCTTCCAATGAGCCCGGAAGGGACGGGACATTTTTCAATTCTTCGGGGCCAAGGGCGTATATATCCTTATCCAGAGGCTCGCCTGGGTCAATCTTGTTCTGGACGCCGTCGAGTCCTGCCATGAGCATTGCCGCAAAGGCAAGATAACTGTTGCATGACGGATCCGGAAACCTGACCTCGATTCTTTTTGCCTTAGGGCTTGGCGAATACATAGGCACCCTTATGCTTGCGCTCCTGTTTCTGCTAGAATATGCCAGATTAACGGGCGCCTCGAATCCCGGAACCAATCTCTTATACGAATTGGTCGTAGGCGCCACTATAGCGGCAAGGGCATGGGCATGTTTAAGTATGCCTCCGATATAGTTTAATGCCATCTGGCTGAGCCCGCCGTATCCGTTTCCCGGGAATAGCGGCTTTCCGCCTTTCCACAGGCTCTGATGGGTGTGCATACCGGAGCCGTTATCGTTCCATATAGGCTTTGGCATAAAAGTGGCGGTTTTATTATGCTTTCGCGCCACATTTTTAACTATATACTTAAACCACATCAGGTTATCTGCGCATTTTGTAAGAGGCGCAAACCTCATATCTATTTCGCACTGGCCTGCAGTGGCAACTTCATGATGCTGGCATTCGATTTCTATCCCGACCGACATCATGGCTAATGACATCTCTGCCCTGATATCATAAAGGCTGTCGGTAGGGGGGGCAGGGAAATAGCCCTCCTTATATCTCGGTTTATAACCGAGATTCGGATTCTCTTCCTTGCCAGAATTCCATTTTCCTTCCTTAGAATCGATAAAGTAATAACTGCACTGTTCCTTCGTATCGTATCTTATATCGTCGAATATAAAGAACTCGGCCTCGGGTCCCATGTAGGATGTATCTGCAATCCCCGTGGATTTAAGATACGTCTCTGCCTTATGCGCAATATATCTCGGGTCCCTGCTGTATCTCTCCTTTGTTATAGGGTCAACTACATTGCATATCATCGAGAGGGTAGGCTCCTTTGTAAAGGGGTCCATAACTGCCGTGGCCGGGTCGGGAAGAAGAAGCATATCGCTGGCATGTATGGGCTGCCATCCCCTAATCGAGGAACCGTCGAACCCAAAACCCTCTTCAAAGGATTTCTCCTCCAATTGCGGCATCGGAAAGGAGGTATGCTGCCATATCCCGGGAAAATCCATAAACTTTAAATCGAGCATCTTTGCATTATTCTTTTTTGCAAAATCCAAAACCTCTTTCGGTGTCATAAAATCCTCCATAAAAAAATAAATTAAAAACCGGCTATTGAAAATTGAAAATTTACCGTATCACCTCCTTTTTTTAATGTCTGGGATTTAAGTTTAAGGAAAGAGCTTTTAAATAGGCTGGAATAAAATTCTAACAACCCTTCCCTTACTCCCACCAGAGCTGCTATCGGTCATTGGTCATTAGTCATTAGTCATTAGTTACCAATGACCAATGACTAATGGACTATTGACTTAAATCTTGACAATCCTATATTATTTGTGTCATTAATGTCAAGGCAAGTCAGATGTTAGGGCTGTAGTAGGTGGTGGGTTAGGGTAACCACTCCAGCCTTTTTCATTCTGACTTGCCTCTCCTTTAATTATTCACCACGGATATTCACGGAAAGACACGGAACTTTAATATAATTTATTATTTTTACTTCTTTCTACTCAGTGATTTTCCGTGTCCTTCCGTGGTGAACTATTCCCATTCCCTTATAAATTATACCCGCTCTCTCCGTGCTGTGTTAAATCCAATCCCAATACCTCATCCTCATCGGATACCCTCAAGCCCATGATTGCATCCAGAACTTTAAGGATAATGAATGTGGCAGCAAAGGCGAACACCCATGTAACTGCAACTGCTATCAACTGTGTGAACACGAGGGATGGGTTTCCAAAGAACAAACCGTCATTCCCCGCAGGGTTTACAGCCTTCGATGCAAACAGCCCCGTAGCTATAGCGCCCCATGTTCCGCCGATCCCATGGACGCCGAAGGCATCGAGAGAGTCATCGTAGCCGAAGGCAGACTTAATCGTGGTAACTGCAAACCAGCATAATACTCCTGCCCCAGCCCCTATGATAATAGCAGATACAGGGCCAACGAATCCCGATGCAGGAGTAATTGCTACGAGTCCTGCTACCGCGCCGCTGGCAGCGCCTAAGACAGTCGGCTTGCCCTTAACGAGCCATTCCATCAGGGGCCATGCAAGGGCGGCTGCCGCAGTAGCCGTATTAGTTACTACGAATGCGCTGGTAGCCAATGCGCCGGATGACACCGCGCTCCCTGCATTAAAACCGAACCACCCGAACCAGAGAAGGGATGCGCCGATAATCGTTAAAGGGAGATTGTGCGGAGCCATGGATTCCATAGAGTAGCCCCTTCGTTTTCCTATTGCAATCGCCGCTGCCAATGCAGAAACTCCGGAGCTGATATGAACCACAGTCCCGCCTGCAAAATCGAGGGCGCCGAGATTCCTCAGCCATCCGCCGATTGCCCATACCCAATGGCAGAGAGGGTCATAAATAACGGTCGCCCATAAAATCGTGAATACGATAAAAGTGGAAAATTTCATCCTCTCTGCAAATGCGCCCGTTATAAGCGCAGGCGTGATAACCGCAAACATCATCTGGAATATCATAAACGCCTGATGAGGTATTGTCCCTGCATAATCCGGATTAGGGTCAAGCCCCACACCGGAGAGTCCAATCCAATCTAAGCTTCCTATTATTCCGCCCCTGTCGGGTCCGAAGGCAAGACTATAGCCCCACAGAACCCACTGGATGCTTATAATAGCGAGGATTATAAAGCTCTGCATAATCGTCCCGAGGATATTCTTTCTCCTCACCATCCCGCCGTAAAATATCGCCAGCCCCGGAGCAGTCATTAATAAGACCAAAGCCGTAGATGTAAGAACCCATGCCGTATCTCCGGTATCTATCTTAGGCGGCGCAGGGGCTGCCGGAGCCGAGACGGCCCCTTCGTTCGAAGGGGCTGGAGGAGGTTCCTCGGCAAAAACACCTGCCGTATTGAAAATCATTAGTGCCAGCAAAACAAGCACTGCATAAAAATATTTTTTGGAAATCATTTTTAAATCCCCCCTAATTAAAGTGTCATAGTGTCAGAGATTCATAGTGTCAGAGTTTGAAAACTTTGACTCTTTGACACTTTGATACTTTGACACTTATATAGCGTCTTTCCCTCTCTCCCCAGTCCTTATCCTGATTGCATCTTCGACAGGATATACGAAAATCTTTCCATCCCCTATCCTGCCCGTCTTTGCAGTATTGATAATGCTTTGAACAACCTTGTCGGCTATATCGTCGGAAACGATAATCTCCATCTTGACCTTAGGCAGAAAATCAACCACATACTCTGCGCCTCGATAAAGCTCTGTATGCCCCTTTTGCCTTCCGAATCCCTTTACCTCGCTGACAGTTATACCCTGCACACCCACTTTATTCAGCTCATCCTTGACCTCATCCAATTTAAAGGGCTTAATAATCGCCTCGATTTTTTTCATTGTTTTTCACCTCCCTTAAATCAGATTGCTTCGTCGCTTACGCTCCTCACAATGACACCTTTACCTTGTGTGTCATTGCGAGCGAGTGAGCCTTTAGCCCTGAGCGGAGCGAAGGGGAAGCAATCTCAATATGAAAATTCCTATACTTAGAAATAGAAGAACGCATTAATCGCCACAGTATCCTGCTCCTTCACATCCGCTGTCTTGTCTTTTTTATCGAATACAGCCTTATCCGATACATCATGGCGGTATTCGGGTCTAATTACCATATTCTTGCCTATGGTAAATTCGGGAGTAACGGTAACCTCCCACATATCCTGTTTTACACCTGTCCTTGCGCCATTCTCGTCTTTAAATGTCTCTCCCCTGATATTAAGAGAAAAGCTGTCGCTCGCAGCATATTTGATAACACCCGCAAACCCTGACCATTTGCTGTCTTCGCCGGGATTTACGATATTATTCGGGTCCTTCTGCTCGCTTCCATTTACATAATCGAAATTGAGGGTAAAGCTGTCTAAAAATCCAAATGTAAGATTTACATTAAATATACTGCGGTTGTTGCTGTCATTGTTACTCTGCTCGGGTCCGCCCATGTATTTGAGGTTCAACATGGCGTTCTCTACAGGCATCAGCATCAAATGGGCGCAATAGCTCTTACCTTTGTTGTTATCCGCAACATTATCCCATCCATTCAAAACTTGTCCCATTATCGTGGCAATGTCATTAATCTTGTATGACGCCCTCAATCCCGTGTGAGTAAAGGGAATGGTGTAATAAAACAATAGAGAGCGGGAATAGTTGTAATTCCAGCCGTCATATCCTTCGATTACCTCTGCGCCCATTTCTGTAATAAATTTTCCGAAATCGAGTGTAAGCCCGCTTCCAACAGGCGCAATATACCTTACATAAGCCTGCTGGACATCGAAGTCATCGTCTTCGCTCTGTGTTACGCCCGGCCATGTCGAGCGAATCGCCTTTGGAATCGTATAGCCATACATAATATCCGTCCTGAATCCTATATCCCCTCCTTCGGCAGCTTCTTTCTGAAAGACAAGCTCGGCAACATCCACATTAAAGCTGCCTGCATTTTCATTAAAGGGGCGATAGTTGATCTTCCTCGAATCCGGATCATTGAGATTATGATTATAAGATGTAGAGACAAAGCCGTTTATTTTAACACCCTCTAAAACAGCCCCCCCCTCTGCCCATGCAATGCCCGAAACCATGAAACATACTGCACAAATACCGATAAAAATCTTCAGCTTTTTCATTCTCTTTCTCCTTTCTCCTAACCCGTTATTTTTTTTAATAACACTGCAAAAACCTTTTTTCGAACGACTTTTTATTTTTCCTTTTGTTCCTTATAAATAACTTAAAAAAGGGCAAAAGAAAAAATAACGGAAGCGAGAAGAAAGGTTTTTTGCAGTGGCGCTTATTTTTTAAGTTTTCCTATCTTCTCGATTACTACCCTCGATTTTGGCAGACAATCCCCCCTTTCCCATCGAGAGACCGTGGTTACAGTAACGCCAATCCTTCTTGCAAATTCCTCCTGCGTCATCTTTAACCTCTCCCTGATATTTTTTATATCTTCTTTTTTAATAATCATAGATTCTTCCCCTTCCCCTGAATAGAATTCAGCGGAAGGGTCAGAATGACGCAATGCGTCATCTGTATATACATATAGCAAAGGACATGCCAGAATAAGTGTTGAGTGTTGAGTGTTGAGTGTTGGGTTTACAACCTATTGATTTGACTAATAAAAGTTTTCAGGAGAGTCAAAAGTCGAGAGTCGAGAGTCAGGGGTCTTTTGCTATACATTTAAGCATCCGATATTTTTTATGCCCTATTTTACAGCATTTATTTCTGCGGTTCACTTCCCTTTCTCCTTGCTCTCCCTCAATTCTCTAATCATCCCCTGTAATTCCACCCTCCCCTTTGCCAATTCATAAAAACCATGCCACTGCGTATAATCGGGTCCCATCATCGCAGCGCCCATCCTCGCCCTCCTGCCCTCATGATGCCAGTATTCAAAAAACTTAAACTCTATCTCCTCGTCGAATTTATCCTTTGTCAGATAACCTTTATTATAAAGCTCATCCATCTCTTTTTTTATAGGCTTATAATACTCCTCGTTATAAAGCGTAACTGTATCATCGAAATGCTTGTAATATCCCTCTACCCAGTTCTTTGAATGACACGAGAGGCAGACCTTCTGCATCCTCTCCCTTTTATTTTTCCAGTCCTCTGTCTTTTCGGATTGGGGCCACTCCAATTCCCACGAAAGCCTGCTGCTAACATTGTGCGTAGGCTCGAGCTCGCCAATCCCGGATATATGGCATACCGCGCAGGTTGGCGCCCCGAAATGTCTCGTATCCCATGCAGATGGCGCAATATCCATATTCCATTTTTGTTTTTCCGAGCTGTATATTACGCCGTGTTTCGATTCCATGTATATCTCATACTGCGGATGGTCCGGTCCGAGATGGCATGTCCCGCATGCCTCGGGTGTCCTCGCCTCTGCAATCGAAAAGAGATGACGGCTGTGGCAGGCAGTGCATGAGCCTTTGCTGCCGTCGGGATTGATGCGGCCTATTCCGCCATTGGGCCATGTCTCCTTATCGAGAATGCCGTTTTTTGCCTTAACTATAGTCCCATGACATTTTTCGCAGCCCATAACTGCCGCCGCCTTGCCCTCTACTTTATAGGCAAGAGTATCGTCCCCTCCCCTATCACCTTCGAGATTCTGGATAAAGGACACTGCCTTCGAATGGAGGGAGTTATTAAATTCCATAACCTGCTTCAGATGACATCTCGAGCAGTCTTTAGGGCTTACGATTGCAGAGATAACCTCCCCTTCATGCCTTCTCGCATCCGCATCGGTTATATCTGCCTGATGGCAGTCTATACATGAGACTAACGCCTTTGCATGGCCGCTTCTCTCCCAGTCATTAACGATTCCAGGGCTTACCTGGCTGTGGCAGAGGATGCACCTCTTTGTTGGAGCTATCTCATTCCTCGTCTTTTTAATCGCAAAGGCATCCGTGGGAAAAAGCAAGATGCAAGATGCAAGATGCAGGATGCCGGATATAAGATACAGAATATATTTTGCTTCTTTTATCTTCCCCCTTGTAACTTGTAACTTGTAACTTGTAACTTTCATATCATATCTCCCTCCTCACATGAACAAGGTTTTCGTGGCAAATAAGACAACTCTTTACCTCCCCCCTCTTGAATGCCTTATGGGCCAAAAGCCCGCCCCTGCGAAGCTCCGAGGGAAAGAGGTTTTTATGGCATTTTTCGCATGCCTCCGTTCTGATATTTTTTACTGCCGACATCTTCCACTCCTTATGGTCAATATCTTCCGCCGGGAGAGGTCAAAAAGTGCATGAGCGTATCCTTTGCGCCCTGACGAATCTTTGCATACCACTTGCTGACCTCTCCCGGCGGGAGATGGCAGTCTGCGCAATCCGCCACAACTCCCCTCCCGCTGTCGTAATGGGACGATTGAAGATACTGGCGATACGGCTCGACCATCTCATGACACTGGGACGAGCAGAATTTATTTGTAGAGGAATAGTGAAAAGAGAGGGTCGTAAGTCCATAAAAAATCATAAGCCCTGCAGCAGTACCGATTGCAATAACCGCCATCTGCCACTTACCCGGCGCAGGCCGCCTGAAACCTTCGTCTATGTCTAATCTCTTTTCGTTCATGTCTAAATTATAAACCTCAAAGATAGATATTAAGGAAAAAGGATAAAGTATTGGTTTTATTTTTTCCTTTATCCTTTATCCTTATTTTTATTACTTTATATTCGTTATCTGAAAATCCGGATATGCCGCTGCCGTATGCTCCGAATAATCAAGACCAAGATATTCTTCTTCTTCCGATACCCTGAGCCCAATTGTTTTTTTGATTAAGCTGAAAATCCCATAAGATACGGAGAATGACCAGACAAATGCTATAACACTGCCGAGTATTTGAACGGCGATGTTCTCGAGCCTGAACATCTCTCCTGTCTTGAATATGCCCAGAGCCAGAGTTCCCCACACCCCGCATACACCATGGACAGATATTGCGCCTACCGGGTCATCTATCTTCCACTTGTCGAATCGAATAACAGAGAAGACTACGATAACTCCGGCAGCAATCCCTATCACTACTGCCCATAGAGGCTCTACAAAGGCGCAGCCGGCAGTAATCGCCACCAGCCCGGATAATGCGCCGTTAAGGGTCATTCCAACATCGGGCTTGCCGAATTTAAACCATGCGGTAATCATGCCCGATATGGCTGCTGCCGAGCCTGACAGCGTGGTATTTATCATAATCTGCGCAATCTTACTCCCTCCCTCCAGCGTATTGCCTGCATTAAACCCATACCACCCAAACCACAAAATCAGTGTGCCGAGGGCAGCGAGGGGGAGATTGTGTCCGAGTATTGGATTAATTGTTCCGTCTTTTCTGAATTTTCCGGCGCGCGGACCCAGAACCATCGTCCCCGCCAATCCCGCCCACCCGCCGATAGAATGAATCACAGTCGAGCCGGCAAAGTCCCGAAACCCGAGTTTCTCGAGCCATCCCTCCCCGTGATAAAAACTCCCCCAGACCCAGCTTCCAAACATAGGATAGATAAAGGCAGATACAAATACCGTAAAAACGAGAGATGCGGGGAACCTCGTCCTTTCTGCCATAGCCCCCGATACTATCGCCGCGGCAGACGATACGAAGACCAGTTGATACATCCAGAAGGCAAAAAGCCACGGGTCGAGGGATTCGGCATAATCGTGTAAAAAGAAACCGTCGGCGCCGAAGAGTCCGTTGGATGTCCCGAACATAATGCCAAAACCGATTGCCCAAAAGATAATAGCGCTCACTGCAAAATCCATCATATTTTTCATAATTGCATTGACCGCGCTCTTTGCACGGGTGAATCCTATCTCCACCATAATAAACCCCGCCTTCATAAAGAATACAAGGATTGCGGCAATACATATCCAGACAATATCCAGATTAATCTGTATATCCTCGGATGTGATAAGCCTCTCTGCATGAGCATCGCCACTCGAGATTAGAGATAAAAGAAAAAATAAGATTAAAACCATCTTAATTATTTTCATATAATTTAAGAATGAGCAAGAGTCGTGCCGTAAACGAAACAGATGAAAGACCCTTTAATTTAAAGGAGGCGATAGAAATAGGGAGATAAAACTTTGCTTATTTATTAAGCAGAAAAAAAATTGTATGCCACAGTTTTAGGCAATAGTAACTTATGAATAAATTTTTACGCAAAATGACAAGAAATTTTTATAAGCGAAGGAACTTTTCTTGAACGACTTTTCCGGTGGATTATATAACTTTTCCTTTCACCGCATTTTTCCTTTTGTTCCAACCCCCCTCAATCCCCCCTTTTTTAAAGGGGGGAGGAAGGGGGGGTAAAATAGAGCAAAAGAAAAAATAACGGAAGTGAGAGGAAAGTTCCTTCGCTATTATTCTTTTCCGATTTATTCGGGTTAGGGAATTTATCCCAAACTCTTTCGTATGGCGCCTGCGCTTAAAATCTCATCCCTGAACTCCATGCCGTCTCTCCAGAGATGCAGGATATTAGATACATGGTTTCTGTGGAGGAAGTGGTCTGTGCAGGAAGGCATAAAATTCGAGCCGATATAATCTTCCAATATGCCTACATCGGTTAAAATATCTTTCCATGCCTCATCCGCCGCCGACAGCATCCTCAGGTTTTCCTTATTTAAAAAAGAGCCTGCAATTTTTAAATCCTTTTTAATATTCGGATATACAGCTTCAAGCTTCTCAAGCATGCCTTTTTTATCTGCCTCGTGAATCCCCCTGCCTGTGCCGATAAGCTCGGGAGGAATGCCGAGAGAGTAAAATACAGCAGTAAAGACAATCGCCCTCGGCAGCCTTATATTCGAGCCTTTTATGCCCCTCGAATACCCCGACAACCCTGTATGCTGTATCCTCTCCCTGTGCGAAGGTATATGCCCCGCCATATCGTTTATAGTAGAGGCAAGCCTTTCGATAGTCGAGCGATAGGGATTTCTGAAAATATCCTCCAAATTTAAAATATCCTTCATCTCCTCATCGGAAAATATTCGGTGCAATTTCAACGGAATGTCCCGCTTCAGCAGCCTTATTGCCGAGACAGACGCCTCCCTCGGAAAATCATATCTGAATGCCGACTGAACGGTAACGGTTCTCGCACCGGCATATTCTGCGATAAAATTCTCGATTTTATCGGGTGAAAGCCCTCCCCTGAACTGCAGGGAGCCTGCGCCTATTATAGGATACACAGGAACCCCTGTCTCGCTCTGAAATTTGTAATACTCGGAAATTGCCCCCTTTGCAGATATAACGGCAGGCACCATTCCCGAATTTAGCGCAGGGTCCGACCTGGCAATAAACGGCCTTATATACTCCACTCCGTGACCGAATTTCCTTTCGAACTTATCAACATATTCCCCGAGAATCTTTCTTGAATTTATCAAAGAGCCTGTCCCCTCTATCAGCGGTATAACATTTATTTCTATCGGCCCGCTAAGCTTCGTCGAAAAGACCTGGCATATAAGACGGACGCTCTTATAATACTGCTCCTGTATGTAAATCAGCTTATCTGCGCTGTCTGTCATGGGGAGTATTACCTCGAACACAGGCGCAGGAGAGAAGCCTAAATCCGCAGCCGCCTCATTTCCTGTAATAATTGCCATAAACGCCCTTGCAAGCCTGAAGCCCGGCTCTTCCCATATATTCGGTATCCTGAAGGTGAGGAATTTATCCCTGCCGAGATGTTTTCGAGCGAAGAAGTCATAATATTGATGGAAAAGCCTGTCTATCACAGCCTCATCCACAAATTTCCCCTCCCAGTCCCACATATACTCATCGCAGCCCATATCGCAGAACGAGCGGTAACACTCCTCCACCTCATCGGTGGTAGAGATAAACTCCGTCTTATGCCAGTAAGGGACACCGGCATTGTCGGGATGCTGCGTAGCCATTACAACTGGAATCTTTCTGCCGGCGCTGCCTGCAATAATGTAATTTTTATTTTCTGTTGTCATAGAAAATTTCATCCCCTTTTCTAAAGGGGAGGTCAGGAGGGGTTACTTTTTCTGAGATTTTAAGCAATACCCCATCCATATTTTGTATCACCTCATTATTCCAAAATCGGAAAAACTTAAATCCATAAAATTGCCTATTTCGCAATTTTCTCCAGAGCGCCTTTTCTGCCTCTGTCTGATTCCGCCTTAATTCCTGTCTTATCTTCTTAAGGCTTGCATTATTATAAATGAAGTCCAAGAATAACTCCCCCCAACCCCCTCTTTTGAAAAGAGGGGGAACTTGATTTTATCATATCTCCAATCAGTTCCAGATTTCTCAGAAGAGCGCCCCTGTTTCTCATTATCACCCCATACCCATTTTCCCCCATCTCTTTCATTCTCTTTCCGTCATTCAGCAGCCCCTCAACCTCTTTCTTTAAGCCATCCCAATTTTCAACCTGAATCCCGCCTCCGGATAAAACCATCTCCTTTGCAATCTCCTGAAAGTTCATCATGTATTTGCCGAAAAGAACAGGTTTTTTATAGAAAGCAGGCTCCAGTATATTCTGTCCTCCATGAGGGACAAGACTCCCGCCGACAAATACAATATCTGCAATAGAATACATAAAAGATAGTTCTCCAATAGTATCGAGGATAATTATCGGTCTCCCCTCACCTTCCTCCCCCCTTTTGTAAAGGGGGGATTGAGGGGGGTTAGAAAGCTCGGTTTTTTTCATCGATACCAGCCACTTTCTCCTTACAATCTCCTCCACCTCCCCTGCCCTTTCGATATGCCGCGGCGCAATGATTAAACGCAAATCAGGATGGCTTCTCAAAACATTAAGATATAAATCCAATATTACATCTTCTTCTCCAGGATGCGTGCTTCCTGCAATAAGTATTTTATCATTGTTTTCGATTCCTATTGTTTTTTTAATCTCCTCTATCTTCTCTGCTTCTATACTCTTAAACTCATGGTCATATTTAATATTGCCGCAGACCCTTACATTATTCTCTACTGCGCCAAGCTCTATTATCCTTTTCCTATCATCCTCTGTCTGCACATTAAACAAGGCAACATTTTTCAATACCTTTTTCATAAATAGTCTTATTTTTTTATAGCCCCCGAACGATTTTTCCGATATGCGGCAATTTACGACTGCCACAGGGATACCTCTTAAATTAGCCTCCCTTAAAAAATTGGGCCAAAGCTCAGTCTCCATAATTATACAAACGGCAGGAGCGATTGAATCGAATGCCCTTTTCACTGTCAACGAGAAATCGAAGGGAAAATATATAACAAAATCGGCATCGGGAATTTTCTCCTTTGCGATTCTTTTTCCGGCAGCGGTTACTGTAGAAAGAATAATTTTGCAACCGGGATACATCTTCTTTAAACCTTTAATCAATGAAGCCGACGCAATAACCTCTCCGACGGATACGGCATGAATCCAGATATTCTTCTCTTTCTCCTTTGAGAGAGGGGGATAAAATCCCATCCTCTGCCGGAACCCTGCCCTGTATTTTCTCTTGAGCAGGCAAAAAGGAATGATAAACACGGCAAAAATCGTTAAAAACAAATTATATATAAGATACACTTTATAAAACCTCCGGATTTAATATATACCAATAACACAAATTAGACAAGAATGGTATTTTATGGTAACATTTTCAGCAAAAAGGCAAAGATTTTTTCCGATTTATTCAGATTATTTATCCCAAAAAATGAGTGAAAGACCTTATGTCCCTTCCGCTTGCCGTTCAGACAGCCGTCCATGGCTGTCTGAACTGTGGAAATTTTCACTTTTTCCATCCATGGAAAAGTGAAAATGCGGTGTAAGGAAAAGTTTTATAATCCACCGGTGACAGTCGCTACAGGGACATAAGGTCTTATATAAATCGTTCGTGCATAATCTATGATAAATCCAAAACTTGTCGAATCAATATTGGCTAATATCGCCGAGCTTCCGCCTATGCCTGCCTCTATAGCGGCGCTTCTGGAGATGTTTCAGGAAGAGGACAGCCTGTCCGCCGCAAAAGTAGAAAAAATCATAACAACCGACCAATCCCTTACAATGAATGTCCTTAAACTATGCAACTCCGCCTTTTTTGGATTAAGGCAGGAGGTCTCATCTATAAAACAGGCAGCCTCGCTTATAGGCTTCAAGGCTTTGAAAGCCCTTGCATTGGGCAGCTTTGTCCAGCACATATCGGACAGGCAGCTCGACGGCTATCTCGTAGAAAGGGGCGGATTGTGGCAGCATTCCCTTTCGGTCGCTGCAGGGAGCAGGCTGATTTCAGAGAGATATTTAAAGGGATTCGAAGATACTGCATTCACGGCAGGCATCGTCCATGATATAGGCAAAATCATAATGAGCAAATATCTGCAAAAGGAATTTTCGGAAATCGTCTCGGTTATTAAAAAGACCGGCATCCCATTCCATGAGGCGGAGAAAAGGATATTAGGCATTACCCATGCAGACATAGGACAGATGGTTGCGGAAAGGTGGAAGCTGCCCAATATTCTCATCGATGTTATTAAAAACCACCATTCTCCACAGAATGCCATAGTTAATAAACAGCTTGTCTCTATTGTCCATATAAGCGACGGCGTTTCCGAGATACTGGGAACCACGGAGGGCATAGACTCGGCTAACATGAATATCGAGGAAGATGCGGCTTCGAGCCTTAATATCGATAAAGCAGGGTATGAAGATTTGATAAAGAGGCTGACGAGCTTAATGCTTTTTCCCGAGCAAAGATAATAAGCTTATAGCTTTTAGCTTATAGCTTATAGCTAACAGCTAAAAGCTCTAAGCTAAAAGCTGACAATTAATTTAGTCCGTGTGAGTCAGTGGCTAATCGGTGTTTTTTATGAAACCAGACAAGATAATCGTAATCGGGGCTTCTACAGGCGGACCCAAAGCCCTCGTAGATTTGTTTTCCGAGCTAACTGCGGAGATAAGGACGGCTGTCGTCGTGGCCGTCCATGCGCCTATAGATATAGCGGATGCGATTGTCAGTGGGCTGAAAAGGGAAAGGGAATCGAATCCCCCGATGGAGACATTCAGGGGCAAGCCTCTATCTTCAAAAAATCAGGCAAGCTATAAAACAGTAATTCATAATGAGGATATTCAGGGAGGAACTATATATTTCTCGCCCGGCAAGAAACATACCTTTGTTACAACCGATACCATGCGGACATATTTAAGGGTCTCGGATGAACCGAGCATGACCACATTTAAGCCCTCTGTAGATTTATTGTTCCTTTCTGCGGCTAATTCTTTTAAGTCTAAAGTGTTAGGCATCGTTCTGACAGGACTCAGCACAGGAAGGGACGGCGTAGAGGGGTGCAAAAAGATAAAGGAGAACGGAGGGATGGTAATCGTTCAGGACAAGAAGACCAGCCAATGTTTCGGTATGCCCAAAAATATCATCGATGCAGGGCTTGCGGATTCGGTTCTGTCGTTAAAGCTTATTGCTGGCAGGATGAAGGCATTCCAGTAATTTGTTAAAAAGTTATGGACTAATCAGCGGTGTTTTAATGTTCTATCTTCTTTAATTACAAAATAGGTAAGTAAAAGAACCGCAATAGTGCCAATAATAAAAAAAATAGTTAATGGGCTCATTTGTCCTCCTTATCTATCTTAATTGCACTATAGAAGCAAAAAAGAGTAAATATACTGCCGGAAACAAATTCGGCAAAAGTAATAAGAGCAGAGGAGAAAAATCCAATTCCTAATCCGGCAAATGTAATGCTGCCAATATTGATAAGAATTTTTGCCATATTTTCTTTCTGCTTACTTGTCAATTTCACGACTCAAGTATATAGCAAATTAATAATACAAGCAAGTTATTAAGTTGTTATTAAGTTGTTCGCTAAGTTGTTCACTATAATACATTTCGGTATAATTTTATTATGGAGATAAAAAATAAATTGGCAATTACTCTCGTTATTGCATTATTTCTTGCCGCTTGCCCTAAAAGACCCGAGCCGCCATTGAGGGTCGGGACTAATGTCTGGCCCGGGTATGAATGTCTATATCTTGCCCGAAGCCTCGGATATTATGACGGCGCTCCAATCAAA
>CAYMMR010000021.1:0-15812 GCA_964391545.1 uncultured Nitrospinota bacterium
ATGTTATATTATTCACGCAGGATTCAGGTTTAATTATACCAGTTTTTCGTATATAATCTGACTTAGAAAAAAAATAATCTTAACCAGAGCATAGAGAAAGACAAAAAATAAAGACACTGAAAGACACGGATAAATTATGATTAACACAGAAATAAAAACTATAAAAATCATAGCCAATCAGTGCAAATCTGTGTCTAAAATTATTTTTTGTTTTTCTCTATGTATAAGTGGTTTATAATCCTTATATTATGAAAAACCTCGAAATAGCGCAAATCTTCGAGAGGATAGCCGATATTCTGGAATTTAAAGGCGAGAATAGATTTAAGATAAATGCCTACAGAAAGGCATCGAGAATAATCGGAAGCCTGAGCGAAGACATCGAGCATATCCATAAGGAGAATCGGCTGATGGAAATTCCCGGTGTCGGGAGCGGTATTGCGGAGAAGATTGCAGAATATCTCGATACAGGGAAGATGTCAAAATATGCGGAGGCGATGAAGGGGATTGATGAAGGGCTTATCAAACTGATGGATATACCCGGACTCGGCCCAAGCACATCGAGGATGGTTTATAAGGAGCTTGGCATACATGATATTAACGGACTCGAAAAGGCTGCATCCGAAGGGAGACTGCAAACCCTAAAGGGCATGGGGGAAAAGAAAGAGGAGAATATTTTAAGAGGGATAAGGCTGTTTAAGGAGAGCCAAAAAAGGATGTCCATCGGCATAGCCCTCCCTCTTGTAAAAGAGATCATAGCGTCTCTCAAGAAAAAGACAGGTATTAAAGAGATAGAGCCGGCAGGCTCTTTAAGGAGGATGAAAGAGACTGTAGGGGATATTGATATACTTGCTGCAAGCTCAAAGGGAAAAGAGATTATATCCGCTTTTGTGAGCCTTCCTGTTGTTAAGGAGGTTCTTGCATCTGGCGAGACAAAGGGGAGTATTATTACAGAGGGCAATGTTCAGGTAGATTTGAGGGTCGTAGAGAATGATTCCTTCGGCGCAGCCCTTCAATATTTTACAGGCTCAAAGCTCCACAATGTCCATTTGAGGGATATGGCAAAGAGGCTCGGTTTTAAAATAAGCGAATACGGCATATTTAAAGGCGATAAAAAGATCGGCGGCGAAAAAGAAGAAGATATATATTTTGCGCTTGGGCTTGAATGGATTCCGCCAGAATTGAGGGAGGACAGGGGGGAGATAGAGGCTGCAAAGGATAAAAGACTCCCTCATCTCGTAACTATTGGAGATATAAAAGGAGATTTTCATGTCCATTCAAACTGGAGCGATGGTGCGGAAACGATAGAGGAGATTGCAGAAAGGGCAAGAGAGATAGGCTATCGGTATATAGCAATTACAGACCACTCAAAATCTACAAAGATTGCTAACGGACTTACAGAGGAGAGACTCTCGCAGCAGATAAAAGAGATAAGGGAATTGAATAAAAAATTAAAGGGGATAAAGATATTGGCAGGGAGTGAGGTGGATATAAAAACCGACGGGACATTGGATTTTCCCGACAGCCTGTTAAAAGAACTGGATGTTGTAGTTGCATCTATTCATATAGGATTCAAAGAGGATGAGGAGATAATTACAAACAGGGTCATTTCGGCAATAAGGAATCCTTATGTAAATATAATAGGACATCCTACAGGAAGGCTCATAAGCAGCCGTGAGCCGTATAAGTTGAATATTAAAAAAATGTTTGAAGTGGCAGCAGAGACAGAGACGGCAATAGAGATAAACGCATTTTATGATAGGCTCGATTTAAACGATGTCCACTGCCAGATGGCAAAGGATATGGGAGTGAAAATGGCAATAGGCACGGATGCCCATCACACAAGTCAGTTGACGATGATGGAATACGGCATTGGCACGGCAAGGAGAGGATGGCTTACAAAAAAGGATTTGATAAATACGATGAATTATAAAGAACTTATAGAGTGGCTTGAGAAATAGAGACACTTTTTTCCGCTGCAACAGTAATACTTGCTATTTTCAATGCTGTGCCAATACCTTTTACCACCTTATCTGCCAATTTTGCAATTGGGTCGTTACTATCGAGGCAGTTTGAATCGCTTTTTTGTAAGATAGCGGGATTGGAGAGACCTGCATCTTCTATCATTTTCAGATAATCATCCATCTGAACAGCGCCGGCAATACATCCCACATAAGCATTTACATTATTTTTAATCCATGAGGGGAGTTTTCCTGTCAGGACAATATCGGATACAATCATCCTGCCGCCGGGTTTTAAGACCCTGTAGATTTCTTTAAAGACTTTTCTTTTATCCGGCGCGAGATTTATAACGCAATTGCTGATAACGACATCTATGGAATTATCTTCTACAGGCAAATTTTCTATATCTCCCGGTCTGAATTCGACATTTTTAAAATCATCTTTTCCGGCATTCTCCCTTGCCTTTTCTATCATCTCTGGCGTCATATCTACTCCAATGACTCTGCCTCTCTCGCCGACCTTTTTTGCCGCAAGGAAGCAGTCTATCCCCGCTCCCGAGCCTAAATCGAGAATGGTTTCTCCATTTTTTAACGATGCTATTGCAACCGGATTGCCGCAGGATAGACCGAGGTTTGCATCTTCCGGTATGGATGATAATTCTTCATCCGAGCAGCCCGATACACAGGCAGACACATTTGTCTTCAAACTTGTCCCGTTATGCTTTAAAACGGGAGCAGGTCCGCAGCAGCTTTCCTTTTTAGACGCTATACTTCCATAAGCCTTTTTTACGGTTTCTTTTACATCGTGCATATATTGCCTCCTCTTTTTAATTACAGCAGTCTGTCGAATCTTTTCCATTTTTTATTTTCTCATCTCCGCAGCACTGCGCCATAAATCGGGACATCCAGCCCTTCATGCCTTCAGGCGGTTTTGTATCGGGCATACAGCATTTGAAAAATTCTATACACTTCTCAAAATTCGCAGCTTTTTCCTTGCAGTTAAAGCAATCCTTTATATGAGATTCACATTCCTCTTTCAGCTTCTTCTCCAAATCCCCGTCTATAAAATCTTCCATACATGACATAAAGTCTTTACATTTCATACAATTCACCCCCTTTTAAAATAGAAATTATAAAACCATTGAAGCCACTGAAAGCACAGAAAATCGCAAGAAGATTAGACACAGAAAGACACAGATTAGCTATGATTTACACAGTGAAAATCATATAAAATCAGTGTCCATCGGTGTCTAAAAGTTTCTTTCAGTGTCTTCAGCGGTTCAATGGTTTAATCATGTTTTTGTTCTTTTTTAGGCTCGCAATAAATATCGCCGTTTTTATCGTAGAGAACCTTGCAATCCTTGCTCAAAGCCTTCCGCAATCTTCCCCTTGCCCTGTGGAGTCTTATCTTTACCGAATCGAGCGATATGCCGAGTATGCCCGCTATATCCGAATTTTTAATGCCCTCTATATCATGGAGCATAATAATAGCCCTGTAATCATCCGGAAGTTTTGCTATATAATTCCTTATGCACTCTGCCATCTTTGACTTATAAATTTCATCTTCTATTAAAGGAATTTTTTCATCGTATAGAAATTCATCGTCCGTCTCCATCCCCTCCATTTGAGGGGTGCGTTTATTTTTACGAAAGGAATCGAGGCATACATTGGATGCAATCCTGTATATCCATGCTTTAACGGATGAATCCGGGCGAAACCCATCGAGTCCATTCCAGACCTTTATGAATGTCTCCTGAGTCAGCTCCTCTGCGTCAGCCTCATTCTGGGTCATTCTGTATATGAAATTATATACCATCGATTCGTATTCTTTAAACAGGCTCGAAAACCTGTCTTTTTTATTTTCCACTTTTAGCCCTCTGATGTATAGACGAATTTTATCTTAAAAAGGATACATTTTTTTACAATAAATTTCTCCTTAAGATGCCTAAGATTATAGCATACACTCCTTTTGCTGCCTGATTTTTAGGCAAATAACACATTTCTGCGCGTAGTTTAAGAGGTATGAAAAAGGTAAAACTTCCGCAATAATATCAGGGAGTTTAAAGGGCGTTAATAAATATGGCACGGCTTTTGTATTGTCTATTTTATAAAGAAATTATAAAAATATTTAGACAAGATGAACAGGATGATCTTTTGGTATTTTTTTATCCTGTTTAATCCTGTATATCCTGTCTAAAATCAGGCTTTTAAAATGAAAAACACACATCCCTGTTACAGTAAAGACGCCTCTCATCATTATGCGCGGATGCATGCGGCGGTTGCGCCGAGGTGCAATATCCGGTGCAACTACTGCAACCGCAAATATGACTGCGCAAATGAGAGCCGTCCCGGAGTAGCAAGCGAGATTCTAAAGCCTAACGACGCGCTTCAAAGAGCCTTGATAGTGAAAAGGGCAATGCCGAATCTGACTGTAGTCGGCATAGCAGGCCCGGGAGACCCGCTGGCAAATCCGGAGGAGACTTTCGGAACATTCGAGCTTATCAGAGAAAGATTGCCCGGGATAGAGCTTTGTTTAAGCACAAACGGGCTCAAGATAATAGATTATATCGGGCGGATACAGGTTTTAAATATAAGCCGTGTTACGATTACCATCAATATGATAGAGCCTGAAATAGGCATGAAGATATACAGGTGGATAAAGCTAAACGGGAAAATCCATAAAGGAATCGAGGCATCCCGCATACTTCATGAAAGGCAGTCGGAAGGGCTAAAGGCGCTTGTTTCCTGCGGTATTAAGGTTAAGGTAAATTCTGTGTTTATACCTGGTATTAATAATGAACATCTGATAGAGGTCTCGAATTTTATAAAATCTGCCGGGGCTTTTATTCATAACATTATGCCGATGGTTCCTGTAGAGGGGTCGTATTTTGTAAAAAACGGTATAGGAGCGCCTTCGGCAATGGAGGTTACGAATGTAAATAATATATGCGGCTGCAATATGAATATGATGAAACACTGTCAGAGGTGCCGCGCCGATGCAGTGGGAATGCTGGAGGAAAATAGAGAGTCAGAGAGTCAGAGAGTCAAAGAGTCAAAGCTTTTTTACTCTGACTCTCTGACACTTTGATACTTTGACACTTTTAAAGGGAGGGTTTATGAGGCAGATAGCTATTTATGGGAAGGGCGGTATCGGTAAATCCACCACCACGCAAAATACGGTGGCGGCTATAGCGGAGATGGGAAAAAAGGTAATGATAGTCGGCTGTGACCCCAAGGCTGATTCAACACGTCTTATACTGCACAGCAAGGCTCAGAGCACTGTAATGGATATGGCGAGGGACAAAGGAACTGTGGAGGATTTGGAGTTAAAGGATGTGCTTATGACAGGCTTCAAGGGGATTAAGTGTTCCGAGAGCGGCGGTCCCGAGCCTGGGGTTGGCTGCGCCGGCAGGGGGGTTATAACGGCAATAAATTTCCTTGAGGAGAATGGCGCCTATACGGAGGATACGGATTTTGTCTTCTACGATGTCCTCGGTGATGTTGTCTGCGGCGGGTTCGCTATGCCCATAAGGGAGGGTAAGGCGCAGGAGATATATATCGTTACATCCGGAGAGATGATGGCCATGTATGCGGCAAATAATATTGCAAAGGGTATTTTAAAATATGCCAATTCCGGCGGGGTCAGGCTTGGCGGGCTTATCTGCAATTCAAGGAAGGTTGATAAGGAGTATGAGCTTATAGATGCGCTGGCAAAAAGGCTTGGAACGCAGCTTATTCACTTCATCCCAAGGGATAATGTGGTTCAGAGGGCTGAGCTTAGGAGGATGACAGTCATAGAATATTCAAAAGAGCATCAGCAGGCAAATGAGTATAGAAGCCTCGCAAAAAAGATAGTGGATAATAAAAATTTAATCGTTCCGACTCCTATCTCTATGGATGAATTGGAGGAATTGCTGGTTGAATACGGGTTTATGGAAAGCGATAGCGATATGGTCGGGATGCCGGAAGAGGCAGCAGCAGCGTAAATACCGTATGCAGTAAGCAGTAATCAGCAAGGTGAAAAATGACATTTTTTTCACTTCCGTTATTTTTCTTTTGCCCTATTTTACCCCCCCTTCCTCCCCCCTTTTAAAAAGGGGGGATTGAGGGGGGTTGGAACAAAAGAAAAAATGCGGTGAAAGGCCGGTGGATATAATGCTTTTCCTCTCACCGCAAAGTTTTATAATCCACCGTAAAAGTCGTTCAAAAAATCATTTTTCACCGGCAAGTAAATACAAATGGAGGATAGTTAAATGAGTGTTGCGATTGCGAAGACGCAGGAGATTATCGATGATATTTTGAAGGTATATCCGGAGAAGACGAAAAAGAAGAGGGCGCTTCATATAAAACCGAATAATCCGTCCGAGGGCTGCCCGATAAAATCCAATGTTAAAAGTGCGCCCGGTGTTATGACCGCAAGGGGCTGCGCTTATGCGGGGAGCAAGGGCGTCGTATGGGGGCCTGTAAAGGATATGGTGCATCTCTCTCACGGTCCTGTCGGATGCGGACATTATAGCTGGGGAACCCGGAGAAATCTTGCATCAGGGCAGCCAGGAATAGACAATTTTGTCCCATTTCATTTTACCTCGGACTTTCAGGAAAAGGATATAGTCTATGGCGGGGATAAAAAACTTGAGGCTATTTTAAAGGAGATAAAAACATTATTCCCTCTTGCGAAGGGTATAACCATACAGAGCGAATGCCCCATAGGCCTTATCGGCGACGATATAGAGGCTGTGGCAAAGAGGATGACAAAAGAACTTGGCATCCCGATTGTGCCTGTCCGATGCGAAGGGTTTCGGGGGGTATCTCAGTCTCTCGGTCATCACATTGCCAACGATTCCATAAGGGATCATGTTTTGGGAAAGAAAAAACTTGAACATAAGACCCCTTACGATGTGGCGCTGATCGGCGATTACAATATCGGCGGAGATGCGTGGGCTGTAAAGGAACTTTTAGAGGAGATAGGTTATCGTGTCGTATCTATATGGAGCGGCGACGGGACACTGGACGACATATCCGTAACCCCTGATGTCAAATTGAATATTATACATTGCTACAGGAGTATGAATTATATATGCAGGCATATAGAGGAGAAATACGGCATCCCGTGGACAGAGGTAAATTTCTTCGGGCCTTCAAAGATAAAGGCGTCTTTAAGGAAGCTGTCGGAGCATTTTGATGATGTAATAAAGGCAAAGACCGAGGAGGCATTAAAGAGGCACGAGGCGGAGATGCGGAAGGTTATAGAGAAATACCGGGCAAGGCTTGACGGCAAGAAGGTTATGCTCTATGTGGGAGGATTAAGGCCGAGGCATACCATAGGCGCATTTGAGGACCTTGGAATGGAGATAATAGGAACCGGTTATGAGTTTGCCCATTCTGACGATTACAGCAGGATATCTCCAATGCTAAAGGAGGGCGTCGTCCTCTTTGACGATGTTACACATTACGAGTTTGAAGAATTGGTAAAGAAACTGAAACCTGATTTGGTGGCGTCTGGCATTAAAGAGAAATATGTGTTTCAAAAGATGGGGCTTCCTTTCAGGCAGATGCACTCGTGGGATTATTCGGGACCTTATCATGGATGGAAGGGGTTTCCTATATTTGCGAGGGATATGGATATGGCAATCAACGGCCCTGCATGGGGATTGGTGAAGGCGCCGTGGAAATAGATAGTTGCTTAATTCTAATTAAATCGGAAAAGAGTAAAGAAACCTTTCTCTCGCTTCCATTATTTTTCTTTTGCCCTATTTTACCCCCCCTTCCTCCCCCCTTTTAAAAAGGGGGGAGGAAGGGGGGTTGGAACAAAAGAAAAATGCGATGAAAGGAAAAGTTATATAATCCATCGGAAAAGTCGCTCGAGAAAAGTTTCTTTACTTATAAAAATTTCTTGTCATTTTGTTAAAGGGGGTTGTATGAACTGCGCTGAAGTCAAGGAGTGGATAGATACAAAAGAGTATAAAGACTTAAATTTTAAAAGGGAGGCGCTTGTAGTAAATCCTCCAAAGGCATGCCAGCCGCTCGGCGCAGTATTCTGCGCCGCAGGGTTTGAAGGGACACTGCCGCTTGTTCACGGCTCTCAAGGGTGTGTCGCCTACTTCAGAAATAATCTCTCAAGGCACTTTAGAGAGCCTTTCTCCGCGGTATCAACATCCATGACAGAGGATGCGGCTGTATTCGGCGGCATGAATAACCTTATCGAAGGGCTGCAGAACAGCTATGCTATTTACAAACCTAAGATGATAGCCATATCCACTTCCTGTATGGCAGAGGTAATAGGAGATGACTTGAACAGCTTTGTTATAAAGGCAAGGGAGCTTGGCGCAATACCCGGGGATTTTCCGATTTCATTTGCCCACACGCCGAGTTTTGTAGGCTCTCACATAACCGGTTATGACAATATGCTCAAGGCTATTCTTTCAAATTTAACCGCAGGAAAGAAGGGGAAGAGGAATAACAGGATAAATATTATACCCGGTTTTGACCCTCATGTTGCCAATATAAGGGAGATTAAAAGAATATTGAATCTTATGGGGGTGGACTACACGATACTTGCGGATAATTCGGATGTGCTGGATTCCGCCCAAAAAGGCGAGTTTGAAATGTATCCCGGAGGGACGAAATTAAAGGATGCTGCGGAAACGATAAACTCAAAAGCAACAATCGGCCTTCAGAAGTTTTCCACCATGCAGACAATAAAGTTTATACAGGAGACTTATGAGCATGAAGGTATTCAGGTTTATCCGCCTATGGGAATTAAGGCGACCGATAAATTTTTAATGGAGGTTAAGAGGATTACAGGGGATCGAATACCCGATTCCCTCGAAATTGAAAGGGGGAGGGCTGTTGATGCTGCAACCGACGCCCACCAGTATATTCATGGAAAGAGGTTTGCGGTTTTCGGCGACCCCGACGAGGTATACGGGATTGTGAATTTTCTCCTCGAGATGGGCGGAGAGCCTGTCCATATACTCACTGCTACAGGCACAAAACAGTTTGGCGAAGAAATGAAGACGATTCTTGAGGGAAGCTCCTTTGGAATAGATTCCATGCTTTATACCGGCAAAGACCTATGGCATTTAAGAAGCCTGCTTTTAAACGAGCCTGTGGATATGCTGATCGGAGATTCGCACGGAAAGTGGATTGCAAGGGATGCAGGGATACCGTTGGTCAGGATAGGGTATCCGGTGTTTGACCGGGTGAACCTGCACAGGTACCCGACAATAGGCTATCAAGGGGCAATAAATCTTATCACATGGATTGCAAACACATTTATTGATGAAGCAGATAGAAAGAGCGACGATGCGCACTTTGAACTGCTGAGATAAGGGGAAGTGTCGAAGTATCAGAGTATCAAAGTGTCAGAGCAAAAAACTATGACACTATGACACTATGACTCTTTGATACTTTATTTGTTTTATGGGTTTTGTAAATACAGCCGAACTTTTAAAAGAGCCTGCATGTAACCTGAACCAGTTGCCCGACAAGGCTTGTGAGAGGCCGGGCGGCGGGGAGAGCTGCGCATTTGACGGGGCGTTTATCGTCTTAAATCCGATAACCGATGCAGCCCATCTCGTCCACGGGCCGATTGCCTGCTGTGGAAACAGCTATGAAGGAAGGGGGAGTTTATCCTCAGGCTCAAGGCTCTATCGTTACGGTTTTACTACGGATATGACGGAGATGGATATAATCTATGGCAGCGAAGGGAAGCTGATGGAGGGGATAAAATATATTGCTGCGAGATATAAACCTTCCGCTATATTTGTTTATTCTACCTGTATTCCGGCCGTTACCGGAGAGGATGTGGAGTCCGTATGCAAAAATGCTAAAAAGGAGGCCGGCATTCCGGTCATCCCTGTGATTGCCCCGGGATTCCTCGGGCATAAAAATCTTGGAAACCGCCTGGCAGGCGATGTTCTGCTGGAGCATGTGATAGGAACTCATAAAGGGGCAAGGGGCAAGGGGCAAGGGGCAAGTGAACATGCCATCAACCTCATCGGCGAATATAACATTGCCGGAGAGTTGTGGGATATACTGCCTCTCTTTAAAAAGGCGGGAATAAATGTCCTGTCAAAAATAACAGGGGATTCTGCCTTTAGAGAAATTACTTATGCCCATCATGCGAATTTGAACCTTCTTGTCTGCGGAAGGGCGCTGATAAATGTTGCAAGAGGCATGGAGGATAGGTATGAGATACCGTTCAGAGAGGTTTCGTTCTATGGAATTGCGAATACATCCTCTGCATTAAGGAGCGCGGCTTTTTTCTTTCAAGATAAAGGGCTTGCCGAAAGGGTTGAGAGGCTTATAAAAAGCGAGGAAGAATCTACAAGGACGGCATTATCCGCCTATATCAAAAAAGTTAAGGGGAAAAAGGCGGTTGTATATACTGGAGGGGTAAAGAGCTGGAGCATTATATCCACCTTAAATGATTTAGGCATGGAGGTTACTGCCTGCGGTATAAAGAAATCGAGCCTATCGGACATAGAAAAGATTAAATCCCTTATCGGCGAGGAAAGGATATTGAAAGATGTAAGCCCGAAAAATATCCTTGAAACTATATGCTCCAC
The DNA here is from genome assembly GCA_964391545.1 of uncultured Nitrospinota bacterium. Lineage (GTDB taxonomy): Bacteria > Nitrospinota > Nitrospinia > UBA9942 > UBA9942 > JACQEW01. Next base: position 10,529 of record CAYMMR010000021.1, read on the forward strand.
AAAGGCGGACATACTTATTGCCGGCGGAAGAAATCAATATCTTGCATATAAAGAGAAGATACCTTTTATAGACATCAATCAGGAGAGGCATACGCCATACTCAGGATACAGAGGGCTTATAAATCTGGCGGGGGATATAGTGAAGACGATATATTCTCCTGTGTGGGGACTCGCAAAAAAGGAGGCGCCGTGGGAGTAGGTTCGGAGTTCGGAGTTAGGAGTTCGGAAATTGGATTTAAAAATCCGCAATCCGCAATCCGCAGTCCCAAATTATTATCCGTAAATCCATTAAAGACAAGCCCTGCGCTGGGCGCAGCCTATGTCCTTCAGGGTATAAAGAGGGCTGTCCCGATTTTTCATGCGGCGCCGGGATGCACATTCCTCGGAAAGGTGCTGCTGACACAGCATTTGAGAGAGCCTGTCGGACTCCTTGGAACGGATATTAAAGAGATGCCCGTGATTATGGGCGGATTAGAGGAACTGGAGAAAAGGATTATAGAGGTATATGAAAAGTTTAAACCATCGTTGATAGGCATAATCGGAACAGCCTTGTCAGAAGTCAGGGGAGAAGACATCAGATTGAAGATTAAGGATTTTAAATCGTCAATAGTCAATAGTCAATCGTCAATCGTATATATTCCCTGTCCCGATTATATGGGAGGTTTTTCAGACGGGTATGGAACAGCGGTAAAGAGAATTGTGGAGAAACTGCCTGCCGGAGGGCCTAAAATTTTAAGACAGATAAATCTTTTGCCGTCCCCCTCCATTACGCCGGGGGATGTGGATGAGATTAAGGATATGATAGACGGATTCGGATTAAGGGCGATTGTTCTGCCCGACCTCTCCGTATCTATGGACGGTTCTAAAGATAAGTTTTCCAATCTTCCTCATGACGGCACAAGCCTTGAAGATATAGCCCTTATGGGCAGGTCAACTGCTACAATTGCCATAGGAAAGTGGGCAAAGGGGGCAGGGGAGATATTAAAGGAAAATTTCGGCATTCCTCTCTATTTTACGGATACTATTATGGGGCTTGAGGCAGCCGATAATTTTGTAATGCTTCTTTCGCGATTGAGCAGAGCCGAGCCGCCTCATTATTTAAAGAGATGGAGAAAGAGGCTTGTTGATGGAATGGTTGATGCCCATTTGATTATGGCGGAAAAGAGGGTCGTTATCGGGCTTGACGGAGACATATCTTCGTGGATAGGCGCATTTTGCAGCGAGATGGGGATGATTCCGATTTCGGATTTGGAGGATTTGGAAGATGCAGCGCAAGATGCAGACTTAATTATAACCAACAGCCACGGAAAAGAGATTTCGGACAGGCTCGGCATACCGCTTTTGAGAATGGGTTTTCCTGTATTCGACAGATTTGGAGAGACTTTAAAAGTAAGGGTCGGATACAGGGGAAGCCTGAACTTGCTCTTTGAAATGGCAAATATCTTTATATGAAGATAGCATTTGCAACAAAAGATAATATTGCAATCGATGACCACTTCGGACGGTGCAGGCAATTTGCCGTTTATGAAATCAACCCATCCGATTTTAAGCTTTATGAATTAAGAGGTGTGGAGGCGGATTTAAAATCCATCTCCATAGATGAGACGGATAGGATTGATAAGAGGATTGAACTCATAAAGGACTGCACAATCCTCTACTGCAACGATATAGGGCCGATGGCTGCGGCCAGAGTGATAAGGCAAAGGATACATCCGATAAAGGTTTTAGAAGGCGAGCCGATTCATGAAGCACTGAATAAACTGGCGGGTGTTTTAAAAAATCCTCCTATCTGGCTGAGAAAGATTTTGGAGAGGGAAACATGAAAATTGCCGTTGCATCGAGGGATGGAAGGATAATAAACCAGCACTTCGGCCATGCGGAGAGGTTTCTGATATACGAGGCGGATGAGTGCGGCATAAGATTTTTGGAAGAAAGGGGAGTTGAAAAATACTGTTCTGAAAACCCCGAACATCTTTATAACCCTGAACGGACAAAAAAGATATTTGATGCGCTTATGGATTGTTCCGCTCTCCTTGTCAGCAGAATAGGCACAATACCGGAAAAAGAGCTTGAGAAGGTGGGGATAACGACTTTTATTCTTTGTGATTACATAGAGGAAGGGATAAAAACAGTATTAAGCGGTGTGCGGTGAAAAATGACATTTTTTTCACTTCCGTTATTTTTCTTTTGCCCTATTTTACCCCCCCTTCCTCCCCCCTTTTAAAAAGGGGGGATTGAGGGGGGTTGGAACAAAAGGAAAAAATGCGGTGAAAGGAAAAGTTATATAATCCACCGGTAAAGTCGTTCAAAAAAGTCATTTTTCACCAAAAGCTAATCGGTAAGTTATGAGTGATGAGTTGAATTTGGAAGATTTCGAGAGATACAGGAGGCAGCTTAATATAAACGGATTTGGGCCGGAGGCGCAGAGAAGGCTTAAAAATTCTACCGCGCTTATAGCCGGAGTCGGCGGGGTCGGCGGGGCTGCCGCCCTTTATTTATCGGCTGCCGGTATCGGCAGGCTTCTCCTGACGCATGACGGCGATTTGGCCCTGCCGGATATGAACAGGCAGATACTTATGTCCCACGACAGCATCGGACTTAAAAGGGTTTATACTGCAAAAGAGACTATTAAAAGGATAAATCCTGATGTTGATATCGAGGCGCTTCCGGAAAAAATAAACGATGAGGTTCTCGATGCCGTTCTTCCGCAGGCGGATATTGTTATAGACTGCCGCCACAATTTTATAGAGAGAGACATCCTTAATGAATTGTGCGTAAAAAAAGGAAAGGTATTGGTAGAGCCTGCCATGAATGACATGGAGGCGTATCTTACTACCATTATTCCTTACAAGACGCCGTGCCTCTCCTGTATCTATCCTGAAAAACCGGCATGGGACCATCTCGGATTTAATGTCCTTGGCGCAGTCTCCGGCACAATAGGATGCCTGTCTGCAATAGAGGCTGTAAAAGTTCTTACAGGATTGGGCGAGCCTTTATATTCAAAATTGCTATTTTTAGATACGAGGGGAATGGAGTTTAAAAAATTCAATCTTCATAGGAGGAACGATTGTGAAATATGCGGAGAGTATAACCCTTGTTGATACAACATTAAGAGACGGGGAGCAGTCGCCCGGCATCTCCTTTACGGCAGAGGAGAAGGTTGAAATTGCCAAAGCCTTATCTTTAATCGGAGTAAAAGAAATGGAGGTCGGGACTCCGATTATGGGCGGAGAGGAGGCAGAGGCTGTAAAGGCGATTGTCTCTCTTGGCCTGCCTGCAAGGATTCTCACATGGAACAGGGCTGTTGAAAAGGATATTGAGTCGTCTTTATCCTGCGGTATAAAGTCTCTATATGTCTCCTGTCCCGTATCGGATATACATATAGAAAAAAAGCTCGGAAAGACAAGAGAGTGGGTAAAGGAGAGATTTTTAAGGGTTATTCCAGGTATAAAAAAAGAGGGCTGTTATATAGCCTGCGGGCTCGAAGACGCCTCCAGGGCAGAGCCGAACTTTGTCCTTGAAGTCTCCTATCTCTTAAAGGAACTTGGAGTCAATAGAATCAGGATATGCGATACCGTAGGTATTCTTACTCCTTTCAAAATCTTTAAGTTCGTCCGGTTTTTGAAGGAGATGGTAAATATCCCTTTAGAGATACACACCCATAATGATTTTGGACTCGCATCGTCGAATGCCGTTGCCGGCATTAAAGGGGGAGCGGAATTTGCGAGCGTTACGGTCAACGGCATCGGAGAGAGGGCTGGAAATGCGAGCCTCGAAGAGACTGCAATGATATTAGAAAATCTTGAAGGGATAAAGACCGGTATTGCTGCCAACCGGCTTAAAGGCATTTCCAATCTTGTATCCATGCTTTCGAGAAGAACCGTTCCTTTTAACAAACCTATTGTGGGGGATATGGTCTTCAGTCATGAATCGGATATTCATGTGGATGGAGTTGCGAAAAAACCTATATGTTACGAGCCTTTTCCGCCGGAAAAGGTAGGCGCAAAGAGGCATCTGCTTATCGGCAAGCATTCGGGGACAAGCTCCATTATACATAAATTTAAGACAATGGGGATTTCCCTAAACAAAAGGATGACGCTTAATCTTATTCCTTATATCAGGGAGGCTGTCAAAGAAAAAAAGAGGAATCTCACGGATAACGAGTTGCTGGCGTTATATAATACGGTTCTTTGTTTCGAAACCCATGATAAAATGGATGTGCGGTTATTTAAATTCGGTGAACATATCCCATGTATCTGCGATATTTCCCGCACCTTCCCATGAGAATGAGCCGGTTTTGATTGTTTCTTTGCCGTTCCGCAGCGTATATCTCCCGGAAAAGAACCCGCACCCTTCTGCCCATTCATCGAGTATCAGTGTTCCCCCGCTGTCCCCCGAGTCTATTTTTTCGTGATTCGCCTTAATAAGAAACCGCTCGAGGTAGCCGAGGCTTATCTTAAAGCAGTTGTCCTTCGAGGGGAGAGACAATGTGCCGTTGTAGGCAGCAGTATAATTCCTCGCCTCGCTCCTTTTCTCATGCTTCTTCCTTAGCCCTGTTGTCGTTTCGAGAATATTTTTAATTAGAGACATAAAAACCCTGCGGATTTTTACGAGAGAAGAAACCGGTTATTTTCTTGTTACGGGATACTTCTGTAAATTCCATCCCAGCATGCCGTCAACAACATTATAGATTTTGCCAAACCCCTTTTGTGTGAGGATGTCGCTTGCCTTTCTGCTCCTCACGCCGCTGTGGCATATAACAAGCGCCTTTTTATCCTTATAATTTTCAATCTCCGATGTCCTGTCGTTTAATTCCTGAACCGGTATAAGCACAGCCCCCTCGATATGACCAAGCTCTCCGACAAACTCCTCTTTCGTCCTGACATCGAGAATTAAGTCGTAGTCTTTTGAATCTATCATCTTTTTAGCCTGCTGAACCGAGATATTTACAAACTGTGCAGACGCAACAGTGTAAAAAATCGCAACAAAAGTTAATACAAGCAATTTGATTTTTAACCAATTTCTCTTAATCATAAACCCTCCCTTAAAAAACGTCAAGGTATCACAGTATCAAAGAATCAAAGTGTTTAGAAATTCTAACTCTGACATTATGGCTCTCTGACACTTTGATACTAATTTAGTCCTGTCCCGGCAGCAGGACAATCTTTTCTTTTGGTTTGGAATCCGAAGACGCCTCGATTTCTTTCTTTAAATCAGGCTGGACATTTACAGGCTTGATAACCTTATTAACCATTTCATGAGTATTAACCACATTCAATTTTTT
>CAYMMR010000021.1:15822-17869 GCA_964391545.1 uncultured Nitrospinota bacterium
GCAGCCGGCCCGGCCGGCGATCCCAACCTCCCTTTCCATTTCCTTGCCTATCTGCTCTCTAACGGATAACGGCAGCGCCCACATCTTTTCCTTAAACGGGCCAAATGCCTTTTTCCTCGCCTTATATATGAACTGCTCGTCGGTCTCATTTGGCTTTCTTTCTCCCGCGCTTTCATCCTTTAAATATTTATAAATCTCATCCCTTAATGAAGCGGGAAAATGTCTGCTCTCATATATCATATTCTGAAACCCTGTAGCGAGATGCACCTCTCCTGTCCCTTTATTCGGGAATCTATCGAATGCCTCATCTGGCAGCGTAGACGCCCCGTGCTGAACCGCCCCGCATAATCCATACTCCTCCCTTGCAATCTTCGACAGCCTTTCGAGCGTGTCGAAATCGAGCTTTACCTTTGCAACAGTCCCGTCCGGGAGGGGCACGCCGCCGTGGCTTGTGCCTGTCTGGATGCTTATCTTGCTTATGCCCTTTAAATTACCTTTCTTTTTCAGAGTCTCCATGTAATTATCCATGAAGCACCTGAGTTCCTCCGCTGTGCTGTTCTTCCCGCCTACTTCGCCTATCTCGCCGCCCACGGATACGGTTATCCCTTTTGGCTGAAGCTCCCTTATATATGCGGTCATATCCGCGGCAATCTCGAAATTCAGCCTCTGCTGCTCTTTTAAATCCGATTTGCTCAAGTCAACCATAGTGGACGAGTCAATATCGATATTGTAAAATCCTTCCTCGATAGAATCCTTAATGAGTTTTTTCAGCCCGGAAAGCTCTTTATTTTTATCTTCTGCATACTTCTTTGCATTCACCTGATAATGGTCGCCCTGAATAAATAATGGACCTGCATATCCTTCTCTTAAAGCTGCCGCTATAATGACTGTGGAATATTCCGCAGGAGGCTGCTCGGTATATCCGATTTCGGATTTTGCAATCTCGAAGATAAAGGCGCCGTTGTCGTTCTTTTTTGCAGCCCTTATCATTGCCCTCGCCACATCGTAAGAAAGCCCCCTGATATTCACCGCAGGCACGGTGAATCCCTTCTGCTCCCCCCTGCCCATTGCATCGTAAAGCTCCTGAATTGAAGAAGGTCTCACGCCGAGATTAAGCGCAGCGGATTTTATTAGCCAGCGGCAATTCCCTTTTATCTCCTTATCCCCATTGAACACGGCATTAAAAATCAGCCTGTCGAGAAGCTGGCTTCTGAATCTCGACGCATCCGTAACATTCACCGCACCCTCTTTTACCTCTGCAAACCCCTTTAACGAATCCTTAAAATCGGCAATCGTCTTATATCTCATAACCGTTCCTCCCTTAAATTATATTACTCTCCATTTGATTTTCTTCAAGCCATAATAGAAAACTTATCTTTTTACAGAGCGATAATCCTTTCCCCTATGTTCGATTTCATAATAAATCCAATACAATATGCGATAGTCTCCTACTCTTACTCTGCATAAACCCCTAACTCATCGGGCAAAGAAGTAAGCGGGTGATGGATGACTTTATCCGCATTTGCTGCAAGCCAATCAATTTTTTGAGCAATTCTCGATTGAACAGGCTTATCAAGCTTTTTGAATGATCCCTCGGCATCCGGCAGGAAGGTTACCTTATACATAACTCTTTTTTGAGTAATTCCCAATCTTTACCCTTGCCTTGAATATCATACCCTCTTGCCTTTCTCATCCTTTTTATAAAATCGGGATTTTGCGATAAAAGCCAATCTTCCAAATCTTCCTTTGTATCGGCAGTCTCAAAAACACTCAATGGAAAGGCTATAATTTTCGATTTCCCTTTTGTTGATAACATTTCTTTTCCCCCTCAAATTTTAGATTAAATCCTTTCCTCCTATATCGCTCTTCGTAAAAATCGTCTCAAACCTGTAACCTGCCCTTTCGATATTCTCCCTCCCGCCCTCTTCTCTGTCAACGAAGGATAGAACCTTTACAACTATAAACCCCGCCTCCTCTGCTTTTTCGATAGCCTTTAATGTGGAGCCGCCTGTCGTAACGACATCCTCGACTATGGCAACCTTTGAGC
>CAYMMR010000022.1:0-15917 GCA_964391545.1 uncultured Nitrospinota bacterium
AGTGTGATAATTCAAATAAATAAAACAAAAGAAAAAGTAACGGAAGTGAAAAAAAGGTCATTTTTCAGCATGAAATAATTACTACTTTTTCCTCTTCCTTATCATTAAAATACCGCCGTTTGCACCGGGTATTCCTCCCCTAACGAGAAGGAGGTTATTTTCTTTTATAACTTTTACAACCCTTAAATTAAGCAAAGTTACATTTTCGCATCCCATGTGTCCCGGCATCTTTTTCCCAAGAAGGATTCTTGACCTTATTGTCCTACCGCCGCTTATAGACCCCGAATGACGAAAATATTCATGGGTTCCTCGAGATGCAGGGAAACCGGCAAATCCATGCCTCTTCATTACACCTGCAAAACCCCTCCCCTTTGAAACGCCGGATATATCTATACTTTCGCCCGCTTGAAATATATCCGCCCCTACAGTCTGCCCTACCTCTATTCCGTTAGAATCATCCATTCTTAATTCACGCAAAATTCTAAAGGGTTTAGACTTTGCTTTTTCGAAATGCCCCTTTAGCGGTTTATTGAGGCTTTTCTTCTTCCTTTCCGTAAAACCAAGCTGAACTGCATTATACCCGTCAGTATCGGCGGTCTTTTTCTGAACCACGGTGCAAGGGCCTGCCTCTATAATCGTTACAGGCACAACAGTCCCGTCCTCTGCGAAAATCTGCGTCATCCCTATCTTTCTTCCTAAAAGTCCGTTTAACATAACTAAACCTAAATATACTGCAAAAACTTTTTTGAGCGGCTTTTTAACTTTTCTTTTGTTCCATATAATTATATAAAACAGAGCAAAAGAAAAATTAACGGAAGCGAAAAAAAGGTTTTTGCAGTATTGCTATAGTTTTACCTCAATATCCACGCCTGCCGACAGGTCCAATTTCATAAGGGCATCTACGGTTTGCGGCGTAGGCTCCAATATATCGATTATCCTTTTATGCGTCCTTATTTCAAACTGCTCTCTCGATTTTTTATCCACATGGGGCGAGCGCAAAACCGTCCATCTGTTTTTCAGCGTAGGAAGCGGAATCGGTCCCACAACCCTTGCACCCGTCCTTTTTGCAGTCTCCACTATCTCGACTACGGATTTATCGAGTATCCTGTGGTCATAAGCCTTCAGCCTGATTCTTATCTTCTGATTGTTCATTGTATTACTCTATCACCTCGCTGATTACGCCTGCGCCTACGGTCTTTCCGCCTTCCCTTATCGCAAACCTCAACTCCTTCTCCATCGCTATAGGCGTTATCAATTCCACATTCATAGCTACATTATCGCCAGGCATCACCATCTCCACTCCCTCGGGCAACTGCACAACTCCGGTAACATCCGTCGTCCTGAAATAAAATTGAGGCCTGTACCCTTTGAAAAACGGAGTGTGCCTCCCGCCCTCCTCCTTCGTCAATACATACGCACTCGCCTTAAACTTGGTATGCGGGGTTATCGTCCCGCTCTTCGCCAATACCTGCCCTCTTTCTACTTCCTCCCTCTTGGTCCCTCTCAATAATATGCCGACATTGTCTCCTGCCTGCCCCTGATCCAACAGCTTCCTGAACATCTCTACTCCGGTTACTACCGTCTTCTGCGTCGGCTTTATTCCTACTATCTCTATCTCGTCTCCTACCTTCACTATCCCTCTCTCTATTCTACCGGTTACTACAGTCCCTCTGCCGCTTATGCTGAATACATCTTCTATCGCCATCATGAACGGCTTTTCTATATCCCTCTTGGGATTCGGTATGTAGCTGTCTATCGCACTCATTAAATCCCATATACATTTGTTCTTACCGGCATCTTCGGGATTCTGCAACGCCTGCAAGGCGCTACCCTTTACTATCGGTATCTCATCCCCTGGAAATTCATATTTCGATAATAATTCCCTTACTTCCAATTCCACTAATTCCAATAACTCAGGGTCGGTTACCATATCAACTTTATTCATAAATACTACTATATACGGCACCCCTACCTGCCTCGCTAACAGTATATGCTCCCTCGTCTGAGGCATAGGACCATCCGCAGCGCTCACCACCAGTATCGCTCCGTCCATCTGCGCAGCTCCGGTTATCATGTTCTTTACATAGTCCGCATGCCCGGGACAGTCTACATGGGCATAGTGCCTTTTTTCCGTCTGGTATTCTATATGCGCTATGCTTATCGTTATTCCCCTCTCCCTCTCTTCAGGCGCTTTGTCTATCTGATCATACGGCACATAATCCGCCAACCCCTTCTTGGATAATACCTCAGTTATCGCTGCAGTTAATGTCGTCTTGCCATGATCTACATGCCCTATCGTCCCTACATTTATATGAGGCTTCGTCCTCTCAAATTTCTCCTTTGCCATATTTAGCCCTCCTAATAAAACGGTTCAAACAGTTTAACCGGTTTCTTTATACTGCTACCTTTTCTCTTACTCCTCCGGTTGCCTTCGATATAATCTCATCGCTTAAAGTTCTCGGAACTTCCTCATAATGATGGAATTCCATTGTATATGTAGCCCTGCCCTGAGTTGAGGAGCGAAGATCCGTAGCATATCCGAACATCTCCGAGAGAGGAACAAAAACCCGTATTATCCTCGCATTTCCTCTCTGCTCCATCTTATTTATCTTTCCCCTTCTGGAATTTAAATCGCCGATAACATCTCCCATATAGTCATCCGGCACAACCACCTCTACATCCATTATCGGTTCCAATATAACCGGATTTGCCTTTTGACAACCGCTCTTAAATGCCATAGAACCCGCAATCTTAAAAGCCATTTCAGATGAATCCACATCGTGATAAGAACCATCAGTAAGAGTTACCTTAATATCTACCACCGGATAACCTGCCAACACTCCGTTTTCCATTGCCTCTACTACGCCCTTTTGCACTGCAGGTATATATTCACGGGGTATCGAACCGCCGACTATATCATTTTCAAACTCAAATCCCTTGCCAGGCTCGAGAGGCTCTACATTAATCCATACATGGCCATACTGCCCCCTGCCTCCCGACTGCCGGATAAATTTACCTTCGGACTCTACCAGCTTTTTTATCGTCTCCTTATAGGATACCTGAGGCTTTGACACATTAGCGTTTATACTAAATTCCCTTTTCAATCTATCTACCAGTATCTCAAGATGAAGCTCTCCCATTCCTGAAATTATAGTCTGTCCGGTTTCTTCATCCACCTTTACCTTAAAAGTAGGATCTTCCTGCGCCAACTTAGCAAGAGATTCACCGAGTTTATCTTGCTCCGCCTTTGTTTTAGGTTCTATAGCAACCGATATAACAGGCTCGGGGAATTGCATCGCTTCGAGAATTATCGGCTTATCTTCCCTGCAAAGGGTATCGCCGGTAAGCGTCTTCTTCAATCCTACGGCAGCCCCGATGTCACCTGCCCTTATCTCATCTACATCTTCTCTCTTATTGGCGTGCATTTTAACCAGACGGCCTATTCTCTCGTTTACATCCCGAACAGGATTATAAACATAAGAGCCGCCGGTAAGAACACCCGAATAAACCCTGAAAAATGTCAGGTGCCCGACAAAGGGATCGGTCATTATTTTAAATGCAAGAGCGGAAAACGGCTCATTATCATCGGCATGACGAATATCTTCCTTTTCAGTCCGAGGGTTTATCCCCTTTATAGACGGAATATCTACCGGAGAGGGAAGATATTTTATAACTGCATCGAGGAGGGGCTGGACAGCTTTATTTTTAAAAGATGCGCCGCATAAAACCGGCGTTATTTTCATTGACAGAGCCCCTTTTCTGATGCCGGCCTCAATCTCCTCATTCGATAATTCCTCGCTGCCGAGATACTTTTCCATCAATACATCATCATGTTCTGCCGCAGCCTCTATCAATTTTGCCCTAAGCTCCATAGCCTTGTTTTTATATTCATTCGGAACCTCTATCTCTTTATATACACTCCCTCTGGCTTCATGATCTTCATATACGATTGCCTTCATCTTTATAAGGTCTATAACCCCTATAAAACTATCTTCGGCACCATAAGGTATTTGCAAAGGAACCGGATTCGCCCCAAGCTTATTTTTTATCTGCTCGACACATCCGAAAAAATTTGCGCCGACCCTGTCCATTTTATTTACAAAGGCTATTCTTGGAACTCTGTATCTATCCGCCTGTCTCCACACCGTCTCCGATTGAGGCTGAACACCCCCAACGGCACAGAAAACTCCGACCGCCCCGTCAAGAACCCTCAAGGATCTCTCCACCTCTACGGTAAAATCAACATGCCCGGGCGTATCTATTATATTTATACTGTGGTCCAGCCATGAACATGTGGTAGCTGCGGAAGTAATCGTTATCCCCCTCTCCTGCTCCTGCTCCATCCAGTCCATAGTGGTATTGCCGTCGTCTACATCGCCGATACGATGCGTCCTGCCTGTATAGAACAGCACCCTCTCCGTAGTCGTAGTTTTGCCCGCATCTATATGAGCTATTATTCCGATATTTCTTACCTTTTCTAACGATACCTTTCGTGCCATCTTCCCTCTATCATTAACAATACTGCAAAAAACCTTTTTTGAACGACTTTTTAAATTTTATTTTGACCCATAATAATTTTAAAAACAGAACAAAAGAAAATTTAACGGAAGTGAGAAAAAAGTTTTTTGCAGTATCCTCACCATTTGTAATGCGAGAATGCCCTATTTGCATCTGCCATTTTATGAGTATCTTCCCTTTTCTTTATAGATAGACCTGTTTTATTAAAGGCGTCTAAAATCTCTCCTGCCAATCTTTCCTGCATCGTCTTTTCTCCACGGGATCTAGCACTGCTTATTATCCATCGTATAGCAAGCGCAACCCTTCGTTCCTGCCTTATATCTACTGGTATCTGATAGGTTGCCCCCCCTACCCTTCTGGGTTTCACCTCGAGGATGGGTTTCACATTATCGATGGCCTTTTTGAACACCTTTAAAGGGTCATCCTTGCTCTTCTCTTTAATCAAATCCAGAGCATCATAAAGAACAGACTCGGCAATGCTTTTCATGCCATCTTTCATAATAATATTTATCATCTTCGCTGCAACCGGATCATTGTATTTAAGATCCGATATTATAACCCTTTTAATAGAAACCTTTCTTCTTGCCATAAATTCCCTTTTAAAGTTTCAAGCTGCAGGTTGCAAGTTTCAAGTCTTTTACTTGCATCTTGCAACTTGCATCTTGTTTACTGCTTCTTCGGTCTCTTCGCCCCATACTTCGACCGCGCCTGCATCCGATTCTGAACTCCTAAGGTATCGAGAGAGCCACGTATCACATGATAACGGACACCCGGAAGATCCTTAACCCTCCCGCCCCTTATCAAAACTATAGCATGCTCCTGAAGATTATGTCCGATGCCAGGAATATAAGTGGTAACCTCTATGCTATTTGTCAATCTAACCCTTGCAACTTTTCTGAGGGCTGAATTTGGCTTTTTAGGGGTTGTAGTATAAACCCTGACACATACCCCCCTCTTCTGCGGACATCTTATCAATGCAGGACTGCTGGTCTTGTTTTCAAGCTGCTCTCTACCCTTCCTTATTAACTGATTTATAGTCGGCAATTAATTATCTCCATTCTTCCTGCGCCGAACCCGCCCAAAAAAAATTCGGCATCAGGCAAAATTTGAGCGGCGCAGCCGCCCTTTTTAATTCAAAGTTAAAATATCTATTATACTAAGTATTTTTTCAATGTCAAGCATTTAATGCAAAAAAATACAAAAAAATAACTTTTCTTCTTCCTATTCGACGGCTACTGCTTCAGCCTCAACGAACTCTTCTTTTTCCTCTCCGGCCAAAGGCTTCTCCATCTCTACCGAAATATCCCGATATTGCTTTGCTCCCGTCCCTGCCGGTATAAGTCTTCCCATAATCACATTTTCTTTAAGCCCTTTCAAATAATCCACCTTGCCGCTTATGCTGACCTCGGTAAGCACCCTTGTCGTCTCCTGAAAAGATGCGGCAGATATAAAACTCTCCGTACTGAGAGAAGATTTTGTTATGCCGAGAAGAGTCGGTCTCCCCTTTGCAGGTTTCCCGCCCTCAAGTTTTATTTCCTCATTCTTTCGTGCAAATACGGTTTTCGGCACCTGCTCCCCCACAAGAAAATCAGTGTCGCCTGCGTCTTCGACAGTGAGGTGCTTAAGCATCTGCCTGACTATTACCTCGATATGTTTATCGTTTATATGAACACCCTGAAGCCTGTAAACCTCCTGCACTTCATTAACCAGGTATTTTTGAAGCTCCTCTACACCGAGGACATTCAGGATATCGTGCGGGTCGACAACTCCATCCATTAACGGCTCGCCTGCCTTGACCCTGTCGCCTTCATGGACGCTGACATGCTTTCCCCTTGAAATCAGGTAATCCCTCTTTTCTCCATCATCGGCAACGATAGTAACAAGCCTCTTCCCCTGCACAAATCCCCCGAGTTTGACTGTTCCGTTTATCTCGGTAATTATCGCCTTCTCATGGGGTTTTCTTGCCTCAAAGAGTTCCGCAACCCTTGGAAGACCTCCCGTAATATCCTTTGTCTTTGTGGTCTCCCTTGGTATCTTGGCGATTACATCCCCTGCAGAAACTATCTCACCTTCTGCTACTGCAATATGGGCGCCGGCAGGAAGGAGATATCTGCCAATCGTCTTTTTGGCATCTTTAATATCTTTAATGGATATTCTCGGCTGAAGTTTCTCTTCACGATGCTCAAGTATTACCTTTTGCACCAGCCCCGTCACTTCATCGGTTCTTTCTTGTACCGTTACTCCCTCTATAATATCTCCAAATGCAGCCTTTCCGGCAAGCTCTGTAAGTATGGACATAGTATACGGATCCCATTCTACTAGTGTATGACCTTCCGGTGCCGTCTGCCCGTCCTTTACTTTCAGTTTTGCGCCGTAAACAACTTTATATCTCTCCTTTTCTCTTCCATGTTCATCTTGAATTATTATAGAACCGTTCCTGTTCATAACGACAATATCTCCGTGTCTGTTTACCACGGTTTTTAAATCGGAATATTTTACGGTCCCTCCCTTTTTGGTTTGAAGCGTGGTCTGCTCTACTACCCTGCTGGCCGTTCCTCCGATATGGAATGTCCTCATGGTAAGCTGGGTTCCAGGCTCGCCGATTGACTGTGCCGCTATTATACCAACGGCCTCGCCTAGCGCAACGAGTTCGCCTGTGCCAAGATTCCTGCCGTAACATCTGGCGCAAACCCCGTCTGAAGACTCGCATGTAAGCACCGACCGAATCTTTATTTTTTCTATGCCTGCATTCTCAATCCTCTCTACCGCATCTTCGTCTATCTCCTCATTCGCCTTTATCAACACTTCCTCGGTAAAGGGATCGGCTATATCTTCAAGAGCTATCCTGCCAAGTATCCTTTCTCCCAATGACTGTATAATCTCTCCGCTTTCGATAAGCGACTCGACCTCGATGCCGTTTATAGTTCCGCAGTCTTCTTCTTTTATTACTATATCATGCGAAACATCAACAAGCCTCCTTGTAAGATAACCCGAATTGGCGGTCTTGAGCGCAGTATCTGCCAGACCTTTCCTTGCCCCGTGCGTTGAAATAAAGTACTGCAAAACCGTAAGCCCTTCTCTGAAATTCGCAGTAATAGGGGTCTCTATAATCTCTCCGGACGGCTTTGCCATTAACCCCCTCATGCCTGCCAGCTGTCTTATCTGCTGAGAGCTTCCCCTTGCGCCCGAGTCTGCCATTATGTATATGGAATTAAAATCGGCATCTTTACCGGATGTACCCTCGGTTATCCTCTTATCCTCGGCTTCAAGGTCTTTAAACATCTCGTCCGAAACCTGCTCATTTACATGCGCCCATATATCTATTATTTTGTTATACCTCTCGCCATTGGTAATTAATCCGTTCCTGTACTGTTTTTCCACCTTCATAACTTCTTTTCTTCCGTCTTCGACAAGCTTATCCTTTGTGCTTGGGATGCGCATATCATTAAGCGATATAGAAATACCCGCCCTCGTAGCATACTTGAATCCAAATTCTTTAAGTTTATCGAGGAACTCCACCGTCTTTTCTCTGCCTGATTTTAAATAGCTTTCTGTTATCAGATCCGACAGCGTCTTTTTATTCATCAGCCTGTTTATCTTTGAAAAGGGTATCTCAGACGGAACTATTTCATACAAAAGAGTTCTCCCTGCCGTTGTCGAGACCAATTCTCCCTTAATCCTGACCCTTATCTTTGCATGCAGGTCTATCTCGCCTGCGTCGTAGGCAACCCGCACCTCATCCGAATTTGAAAATACTTTATTCTCTCCCTTTACCCCTCCCTTAATCTTTGTCATGTAATAACATCCGAGTATTATATCCTGGCTGGGAACAGTAATAGGCTTTCCACTGGCAGGGGAAAGGATATTGTTCATCGAAAGCATCAAAACTTTTGCCTCTATCTGCGCCTCCATCGAAAGGGGTATATGGACGGCCATCTGGTCGCCGTCAAAATCCGCGTTAAAGGCCGCGCAGACAAGGGGATGTATCTTTATCGCCTTTCCCTCTATCAAAACCGGTTCAAATGCCTGAATACCGAGACGGTGAAGGGTGGGCGCCCTGTTAAGAAGCACAGGGTGGTCTTTTACAACCTCATCCAATACCTCCCATACCTCCGGCGACTCCTTCTCTACAAGCTTTTTGGCGCTCTTAATAGTTGTGGCATAACCCTTCTGCTCAAGTTTATTAAATATAAAGGGTTTAAAAAGCTCTAATGCCATTTTCTTTGGCAGCCCGCACTGATGGAATTTCAAATCCGGACCAACGACAATGACAGTTCTTCCCGAATAGTCAACCCTCTTTCCAAGAAGATTCTGTCTGAAACGTCCCTGCTTGCCTTTCAGCATATCGCTTAATGACTTAAGAGGTCTTTTGTTTGTCCCTCTCAATATCCTTCCACGCCGTCCATTATCAAATAAGGCTGCAACAGCCTCCTGAAGCATCCTCTTTTCATTCCTTATTATTATCTCCGGCGCCTTAAGCTCCATAAGCCGTTTAAGTCTGTTGTTTCTATTTATCACCCGTCTGTACAGATCGTTTAAATCCGATGTGGCAAATCTCCCCCCATCTAAAGGAACCAGGGGCCTGAGTTCGGGAGGAATTACAGGGATTATCTTAAGTATCATCCACTCGGGTTTATTGTCGGATTTTCTGAATGCCTCTATTATTTTAAGTCTCTTGACCAGCTTCCTTCTGGTCTGAACGGAAGATGTCGATTTAAGCTCCTCCTTCAACTCCTTTGAAAGCTTTTCAAGGTCCATCTTTTTAAGCAGCTCATAAATCGCCTCTGCTCCCATGCCTGCCTTAAATCGCTCTCCATAAAGCCCTCTCATCTCTCTGTATTTTTCCTCTGTAAGAAGCCTCTTTTCTATCAGCGGGGTATCGCCGGCATCTATCACTATATAATTCTCGAAATATATCACCCGTTCGAGTTCACGGATGGACAGGTCGAGCATATTGCCGATCCTGCTCGGTAATCCTTTAAAAAACCAGATATGGGCTACTGGAGAGGCAAGTTCTATATGCCCCATCCTTTCTCTCCTTACCTTCGAGAGGGTAACCTCCACGCCGCACTTCTCGCACACCACCCCTTTATATTTCATCCTCTTATATTTTCCGCAGATACACTCCCAGTCCTTTACAGGGCCAAATATCTTTCCACAGAAAAGCCCGTCCCTTTCCGGTTTAAATGTCCTGTAGTTTATGGTTTCCGGTTTTTTTACCTCGCCATGAGACCATGACAGTATCTTGTCGGGAGAGGCAATTCTAATCTTTATTCCGTCAAAGGAAAGAGGATCCTTTGGTTTATCAAAAAGCTCTTTAAACTTATCCAATTTTATATCCTCCTAAAAAGAGGCAAGGGGCAAGGGACAAGGGGCAAGAAAATCTTGACCCATGCCCCATGACCCATGACCCTATTCTTTCTCGTCTTCAATAAATTCCACATCAAGAGCCAAACTCTGAAGCTCTTTTACAAGGACATTAAAAGACTCCGGTACCCCGGGCTGCAATGTGCTGTCGCCCTTTACGATAGTCTCGTATATCCGTTTTCTGCCTTCGACATCATCGGATTTTACAGTCAGCATTTCCTGCAATGTATGGGCCGCTCCGTAGGATTCGATTGCCCAGACCTCCATTTCTCCGAGTCTCTGTCCTCCAAACTGCGCCTTTCCGCCCAGAGGCTGCTGTGTAACCAGAGAATATGGACCTGTGGACCTCGCATGAATCTTGTCGTCAACCAGATGATGAAGCTTCATCATATAGATATACCCGACAACCACCTTCTGATCGAAGGGATTGCCTGTCCTGTCGTCATATAGAATCGTTTCCCCTGCCTCCGGAAAATCTACATCTTTCAACATCTTCCTTATGTCCTCTTCTCTTGCGCCGTCAAATACAGGCGATGCAACATGGATATTAAGTTTTTTCGCGGCCATTCCGAGATTGGTTTCCAGTATCTGTCCGACATTCATTCGCGACGGCACACCGAGGGGGTTTAAGATAATATCCACAGGCGTTCCGTCGGAAAGGTAGGGCATATTCTCTTCCGGGACAATCTTTGCAACAACCCCTTTATTTCCATGCCGCCCTGCCATTTTATCGCCGACGGAGAGCTTTCTCTTCATTGACACAAATACCTTAACGAGCTTAATAACTCCAGGAGACAGTTCATCTCCCTTTTTCAGTTTCGATATTTTCTCGTTCATCAGGGTCTTCATGGCATGAATCTGATCCTGCGCCGCATCTTCAATTTCTCCTATCTCATCCATTATCCCCTCTTCGGCTACTTCCACGCTTAATAAATCCTTGCCGACCAATTTCTCCAATATGGTCTCCGTCAGCTTTTTCTTTTTCTGAATGAGCAGTTTCTTGCCGACCTTTACATCCTTTACAGCAGTCCTATCCAGAAGAAGATTTCTAATCTTCTTATCTCTTTCCTCTTTTATAATATCTATCTCCTCTTCATAATCCTTAGTGAGTCTTGACATCTCCTCTTCTTCGAGGCTCTGGGTCCTCGAATCTTTATCGATGCCTTTACGAGAAAAAACCTTTACTCCTATAACAGTCCCTTCTATGCCCGGAGGCACTCTTAAAGATGTATCCCTTACATCTCCGGCCTTCTCGCCGAAAATTGCCTTTAAAAGTTTTTCTTCGGGCGAAAGGATAGTCTCTCCCTTAGGGGTAATTTTCCCAACCAGAATATCGTCGGGCTTAACCTTTGCGCCGATACGGATAATTCCGCTTTCGTCCAGGTCATTCAATACTTCCTTATTTACATTCGGTATATCCCTCGTAATCTCCTCTTTGCCCTGCTTCGTATCCCTTGCCTCAACCTCAAATTCTTCTATGTGGATGGAGGTAAAAGTATCCTCCTTTACAAACCGCTCGCTAACGATGATTGCATCTTCGAAATTATATCCTTCCCACGGCATAAAGGCTACAAGCACATTACGTCCCAAGGCAAGGTCTCCTTTATCCGTAGCAGGTCCATCCGCAATAACATCGCCTTTTTTCACCCTGTCGCCGACCTTTACAAGCGGCCTTTGATTTATACAGGTGTTCTGATTCGACCTGTTATATTTTAGGAGATTATAAACATCCACCTTAGATGTCTTTTTGCCTTTATCTTTTCCATCCGATACTATGACAATCCTGTTGGCATCTACACTCAAAACATCCCCTGCATACTTTGCCAGAACTGCCGCCCCCGAATCTCTCGCAACTATCCTCTCCATTCCGGTGCCTACAAGAGGAGCCTCTGTCCTTAAAAGAGGAACCGCCTGCCGCTGCATATTCGATCCCATCAAAGCCCTGTTGGCATCGTCATGTTCGAGAAATGGAATGAGAGACGCAGCCACGCTGACAAGCTGTTTCGGCGATACATCCATGTAATCAACCTTGTCGGGGGATGCCATTATAAATTCCCCCCCTTTTCTGGCCGAAACCATCTCCGTCTCGAAATTGCCCTTAGAATCTATAGGGGCATTAGCCTGCGCAATAGTAAACCCTTCTTCATCCAGAGCAGAGAGGTAAACAACCTCCTCCGTCACCTTGCCGTTTTTTACTCTTCTGTAAGGGCTCTCTATAAATCCGAACTCATTCACCCTCGCATATGTGCTGAGAGATGCAATAAGTCCTATATTAGGTCCTTCCGGGGTCTCTATCGGACATATTCTTCCATAATGAGTCGGATGAACATCTCTCACCTCGAATCCTGCCCTCTCTCTGGTAAGCCCTCCAGGCCCCAGAGCAGAGAGCCTCCTCTTATGGGTAATCTCGGACAAGGGATTTGTCTGATCCATAAACTGGGAAAGTTGGCTGCTTCCGAAAAACTCCTTTATAGCGGCTGTTACCGGCTTCGAGTTAATAAGGTCGTAGGGCATTGCAGTCTCGATATCCTGAGTATTCATCCTCTCCATAATTGCCCTCTCCATTCTCACCAGCCCGATTCTTAATTGATTTTCCAGAGATTCGCCTATTGCCCTTACCCTTCTGTTGCCGAGATGATCTATATCATCCACATTTCCAATACCTTTCCGGAGATTAAGCAGATATTTCATTGCAGCAACAATATCTTCGGGGGTTAAATGCCTCTTCTCCAGCGGAAGTCCAAGGCCAAGCTTGTTGTTCAGCTTTAGCCTTCCTACATCGGACAGGTCATAACGTTTTGGATTGAAAAATAGACTGTTAAAAAGCGCCCTGGCCGTCTCTATTGTCGGGGGCTCGCCGGGCCTTATCCTCTTGTATATCTCTCTCAACGCATCTTCGGTGGTATTTATTTTATCGGCAAGGAGCGTATCCCTGAGAGATGTATCATTATACTGCTCATCGATGTGAAGAATAGAAAACTCCTTTATCTTGTTTTTCTTTATAACATCCAGCATTTCGGAAGTAATATCCGCATTTATCTCCAGCAAAATCTCACCTGTATTTTCATTCACGACATCGCCGGCTATTATTTTACCCACCATATCCTCGGGACTTATATTGATTGTCTTTATCTTTGCAGACTCCATTCTCTTTATCATCCCCTTATGTATCTTTTTATGAGCCTTTACTATACACTCCCCTGTGGATGGATCGATTATGTCTTCCTTAACCTTTTGACCGACCAAAAGGTCGGATACCTTTACCGAAAACATATCGGAATCGGGATGATAACTTACCTTTACTAACTCGTAGAAAAAGGAAAGAATTTCCTCTGTCAAATAGCCGAGAGCCCTCAGCAGGATGGTGGCAGGAAACTTTCTTCTTCTATCAATCCTTACATAAAGTATATCCTTAGTATCAAACTCGAAATCGAGCCATGAACCTCTATAAGGTATCAGACGGGCAGAATAACTGACCTTTCCGAGAGAAGCGCTTTTGCTCTTATCATGGAAAAAGAAGACGCCGGGCGAACGGTGCATCTGACTCACTATAACCCTCTCTATCCCGTTTATGATAAATGTGCCTGTCTCTGTCATAAGGGGTATCTCACCAAGATAAATCTTCTGTTCTTTGATTTCACGGATGGCGCTTTTCCCCTTTTCGTCCTTTTCTTTAACCATCAGCTGCACCATAATTTTTAGAGGATCGGCATAGGTCATTCCCTTCTGGCGGCATTCCTCCATACTGTATTTCTCTTTATAGACCACTTCCTTTTTACATTTGTCGCAGACAATCCCCTCGCTGCCCAATCCCTTATACTCGCCGCAGCCGCACTCCCATATCCCCACCTCATAGCCTATATATTCGATAGAAGCAGTATCTTTATAATTGGAAATCGGGAAAACACTCCCAAAAACCCCATCCAACCCCTTATTTTCTCTTTTTGAAGGATGCCTGCCTCTTTGCAGGAATCTATCGTAAGATATTTTCTGAACCTCTATCAAATTCGGAATATCAACTATGGAAGGAATTCTGCCAAAGTTCTTTCTCTGAATAAAATTTTTCATTCAAAAATACCTCATTTAAGCCGCAGACTTTCACCGTTTTTTAAGACAGGTAGAGGTAAAGGCAGAGGTAGAATAAAAATCTTTACCTTTACCTATGCCTTTACCTTATCTTTTAAATCCATGTCAGTCAGTGGCTAATAATTACAGAAATGCTGAAACCTTCACTTACTTTATCTCTATCTTTGCCCCAACTTCTTCCAACTTCTTTTTTATCTCTTCAGCCTCTTCCTTTTTTATACCCTCTTTTAACGGCTTGGGGGCTCCATCCACGAGGTCCTTTGCTTCCTTAAGTCCAAGGCTGGTCAACTCCCTTACAACCTTTATCACCTGAATCTTCTTATCTCCGGCGCTTGCAAGTATTATACTGACCGTCGACGGCTCTGCATCCGCGCCTGCAGCCGCGCCTGCAGCCGCGCCTCCTACTGCTGCAACTGCCACAGGGGCTGCAGCGGTAACGCCAAATTTATTCTCAAGTTCCTTTACCAAATCCGAGAGTTCGAGAACGGAAATATTCTCGATATAAGATATCACATCCTCCCTTGTAATCTTTGCTGCCTCAACCATAATCTTTCCCTCCCTTTAAATTAGTGTCGAGTGTCGAGTGTCGAGTAAATATTATTTTTACTGTCCACTTAACACTAATCACTGAACACTTTTTTTGGTTTCTATTGCCTTTAATGTATAAACAAACTTTCTTACAACACCCTGCAAAACGCCAACCAAATTGGCGGCAGGAGATTTCATAGAAGCAAGCGCCTTTGCAAGTAAAACCTCTTTTGACGGAAGCTCGGACAATCTTTTAACTCCATCCAGTTCAATAAGATTTCCCTCTACAACCCCTCCCTTGATATTTAATTTCTCATCCTTCTTGGCATAAGAGACCATTATCTTTGCAGGCGCCACAGGATCTTTATAACTTACCGCCAGAGAGGTCGGTCCGACAAAATATTTCGATGCCGATTCAAATGGCGTACCCTTCGCAGCTATAACGGCAAGGGTGTTTTTTACTACCCTTAATTCCACTCCCGCCTCACGAAGCATCCCGCGCAATTCCGTTATCTCATGGACGCTGAGTCCTTTATAATCCGCAAAAATACCCGCCCTTGCCCTTGAGAATTTATCATGAAGCTCTTTTACCTGTTGTTCTTTAAATTCATCAGCCAATTTTTGCTCAACCCCCTTTCCATAAGTTGCAAGATGCAAGTTGCAAGTAAAAAATTTGAATCCTGAAACTTGAAACTTGAAACTCTATTTTTATGCGACATTCATTAGACTCGAAATCTGGACTGTATCTACGGGAATACCCGGTCCCATGGTGGTAGATACGGTGATACTTTTCAGATAATGACCCTTTGAAGAAGCCGGTTTTAATCTTACAATAGTTTCAAGAAATACCCTCGCATTCTCGATTAGGTCAGTCGCCTTAAAATTTGCCTTCCCGATAGGCGCGTGAACAATGCCTGCCTTTTCCGTCTTGAATTCCACCTTGCCCGCCTGTATCTCTTTTATAGCCTTGCCGAGGTCGAAGGTAACCGTGCCCGACTTTGGGTTTGGCATAAGCCCACGCGGGCCTAAAACCTTTCCCAGTTTTCCCACAGAACCCATAATATCCGGAGTTGCAACAACCCTGTCAAAGTCCATCCACCCTCCGGTAACCTTTTCAATCATATCTTCCGCGCCGACAAAATCCGCCCCCGCCTCTCTAGCCTCTTTTTCTTTTTCTCCCTTAGCAAAAACCAATATTCTCGTTTTTTTTCCTATGCCCTTTGGCAAAACTACGCTGCTTCTCACCATCTGGTCGGCCTGCTGGGGTTTAACTCCCAACCTTATTGACATCTCGACAGTTTCGTCAAATTTTGCAGATGCTAAAGATTTTGACAGATTGATTGCCTCCTCGAGAGAATACTTCTTTTGCTCGTCTACCTTCGATATCGCATTTTTATATCTCTTCCCTCTTTTCCTCA
>CAYMMR010000022.1:15927-17798 GCA_964391545.1 uncultured Nitrospinota bacterium
AAAAAATCAAATATTAAAAATTAAAAATCAAAATTAATTTTGATTTTTGCTATTTCATTTTTAAATTTCATTCTACAGTAATCCCCATGCTTCTGGCGGTTCCCATCACAGTCCGCATAGCGGCATCCATATCGAAGGCATTGAGATCTTTCACCTTTGTCTCTGCAATCTGCTTCACCTGAGACATAGTCACCTTCCCTACCTTTGTCTTGTGAGGCTCGGAAGACCCTTTTGCAATACCTGCAGCCTGTTTTAGCAGAACCGAGGCAGGCGGAGATTTTGTAATAAACTCAAAACTTCTATCGGAATATACCGTTATTATAACCGGTATTATAGTGCCTTCTTTGCCTTTAGTCTGGGCGTTAAATGCCTTGCAAAATTCCATTATATTAACGCCATGTTGGCCAAGGGCAGGTCCGACCGGCGGAGATGGATTTGCCTGTCCTCCTGGAATCTGCAGTTTTATCATTGCCGCCACTTCTTTTGCTTTAGCCATATAACCCCCTTATCAAATTTCGGATTTCTGATTTTAGATTTTGGATTAAAATTCCAAAATCCGAAATCTACAATCAAAAATCAGATTACACCCTCTCAATCTGTGGAAATTCAAGCTCTACAGGAGTTGCCCTTCCAAATATCGTCACCATTACCCTGACCTTGCCTTTATCCACATTCATCTCGTCAATTGCACCCGTAAAATTTGTAAACGGCCCATCTATAACCCTGACCTGCTCCCCCTTTTCAAACATGAACTTCGGCTTTGGCATAGATTCACCCCTCAATTGCTCTAACAGACGGCTGACCTCCGTATCATCCAGCGGAGTAGGTTTGGTTCCACCAAGAAAACCTGTTACCTTTGGAGTATTTTTTATGACATACCACACATCGTCATCCATTGCCATTTCTATCATCACATAACCCGGAAAATATTTTCTTGTAGAAATCTTTTTTTTGCCTCCCTTTATCTCAACTACATCTTCCGTGGGTACAAGGATCTGCGCTACCTTATCAGCCATGCCGCTTATCTTAAGCCGCTCTTCCATGCCAGACTTCACCTTGCTTTCATACCCTGAGTAAGTATGAATAACATACCATTTTTTATCCATATATGAGATTCAAGATGCAAGATTCAAGATGCAAGGTCTAAAACTCAAAACTTGAAGCTTGAAACTTACAACTCCCCTTATTTTATTAAATTCTCTATTGCTTTTGAAAGCCCCAGATCAACCAATCCCAGAAAGAATGCTATCAAAAAAACGGAAATAATAACTGCCGAAGTAGTAGCAACAGTCTCTTTCTTGGTGGGCCAAGAAACTTTCTTCATCTCTATTTTTACTTCATTTAGAAAAATCTTTAATTTGTTTATATATTCCATCATAATACAAAAAGGTTAAGGTCAAGGCTAAGGTAAAGAAGAACAATCACTCAATCTCAACCTTAACCTCAACCTTTTTTTACAACTTGGCAGGCCAGGGGGGACTCGAACCCCCAACCCCCGGTTTTGGAGACCGGTGCTCTAGCCGATTGAGCTACTAGCCTACTGGCCTGCAAAAATGACAGTAAGCAGTAGGCAGTAAGAAGTAAGCAGAAAAAGCAAACTGCAAACTGCATACTACTTACTATAAAACAAGACCCTTCGCATTCGCTCAGGGTAAATGCTGCGCATTTATTTTACCTCCTTATGCACAGTATGCCTTCTGCAAAAAGGACAATATTTCTTCAACTCCAATCTATCCGGGGTTGATTTCTTGTTTTTCGTAGTAGAATAGTTTCTATTCTTACATTCTCCGCAAGACAACTGAATTATATCCCTCATTCTATCACCTCGCTGATTACGCCTGCGCCTACGGTCTTTCCGCCTTCCCTTATCG
>CAYMMR010000023.1:0-17508 GCA_964391545.1 uncultured Nitrospinota bacterium
AGTTATGAAGTGGCGTTGATTGATTTTAACAACCCTCTGAATAATGAATTCTTAGCTGTCAATCAATACACCATCATTGAGAATAACCAAAACAAACGGCCTGATGTTTTGCTTTTTATCAACGGCATTCCGTTAGTTGTGATTGAATTGAAGAACGCGGCGGATGAAAACGCTACCATAAGAAAAGCCTTAGATCAAATTCAGACTTACAAAGCTACTATTCCAAGCCTGTTTACTTACAATGCCGTCTGTGTAATTTCTGACGGCATGGAATGCAGGGCAGGAAGTCTTTCGGCGGGGTTTAATCGCTTCATGATGTGGAAAAGCGCAGACGGCGAAAAGGAGGCGTCAAGGTTTATCCCGCAGTTAGAAACTTTGATAAAAGGAATGTTAAGCCCTGCTACTCTGTTAGACCTTGTCCGTAATTTCATTGTATTTGAGAAATCAAAGAAGGAAGACCCCAAAACAGGCATCATACATATTGAGACTGAAAAGAAGCTGGCAGCATATCATCAATACTACGCAGTCAACAAGGCTATTGAAAGCACCATAAAAGCATCGGTAAAAGAGGGCAGCAAGAAAGGCGGTGTTGTCTGGCATACGCAGGGATCAGGTAAAAGCATCAGCATGGTATTTTACGCAGGCAAGCTGATTACCTCTGTTGAAATGCAAAACCCGACTATCGTGGTTATAACAGACCGCAATGATTTGGACGACCAGTTGTTTGAAACCTTTGCAGCATCAAAACAACTGCTTAGGCAAGAACCGGTTCAGGCAAAAGACCGCGAACATTTAAAAGAGATTTTAAAGGTTGCTTCCGGCGGGATTGTGTTTACCACCATCCAGAAGTTTTTGCCTGAAGCAGGCAGGGCGGAATACGACAGGCTATCGGACAGGACTAATATAGTTGTTATTGCTGACGAAGCCCATAGGACTCAATACGGCTTTGAGGCAAAACTGATTGATGAAAAGGATAAAGAGACCAATGAGATTGTCGGCAAACGCATAGCGTATGGTTTTGCAAAGTATATGAGAGATGCGCTTCCAAATGCAACTTATATCGGATTTACAGGCACGCCTATTGAAAGCACGGACATAAACACTCCGGCAGTCTTCGGGCAGTATGTTGATATTTACGATATTTCGCAATCAGTGGCGGATGGGGCGACAGTCAAGATTTATTACGAAAGCCGTCTGGCAAAGGTCAATCTGGATGAAGAAGGCAGGCGGTTGATTGAGGAGTTTGATAAAGAACTTGAAGAAGACGAGGAGATAACAGACAAGCAAAGGGCCAAAGCCAAGTGGACAAAACTTGAAGCGATTGTAGGGAATCGGGAAAGGGTAAAAAACTTGGCTAAGGATATTGTAAACCACTTTGAGCAGAGGCAGGCTGTATTTGGGCAAGGGCATGATTGTCGCTATGAGCAGGAGAATTGCCGTTGATTTATACAATGAAATTATCAGGCTGAGACCTGAGTGGCATAATGACGACCTCACCAAAGGAGCAATCAAGGTAGTAATGACCGCATCAAGCGCAGACGGCCCGGTTATGCAGAAGCTGCACACTACAAAAGCAGAGCGCAGGATTTTATCCGATAGAATGAAAGACCCGGCAGACCCTATGAAATTGGTTATTGTCCGTGATATGTGGCTCACGGGGTTTGATGCGCCGTGTTTGCATACAATGTATATAGACAAGCCTATGAGAGGCCATACCCTGATGCAAGCAATAGCAAGAGTGAACAGGGTATTTAAAGACAAGCCGGGCGGATTGGTCGTAGATTATCTGGGCATTGCATCAGACCTCAAAAAGGCTTTGTCTTTCTATTCCGATTCAGGCGGAAAAGGCGACCCGGCAGAAGGGCAGGAAAAGGCAGTCGCAGCCATGCTGGAGAAGATGGAAATAGTGCGCCAGCTTTTCTTTGAAGAGAGCAAGACAAAAGAAGCGATTATGATTGCGGAACCCTCCGCTTATTATGCCGATTATCCCGGAACAGGTTTTAATTACAGGCGTTTCTTTTCAGCATCCCCAAAAGAAAAACTATCCGTCATCTTACAGGCTGAGGAGCATATATTAGGGCTGGAAGACGGCAAGAACCGTTTTATCCGCGAGGTAACATTGCTAAGTCAGGCTTTTGCCCTATCAATACCTCATGAAAAGGCATTGGCAATAAAAGATGAAGTCGCATTCTTTCAGGCAGTAAAGGCAAGGCTTGTAAAGTTTGTCGGCGGCGGCACAGGCAGGGCTGATGTAGATATTGAAACAGCCATTAAACAGATAGTTGATGAAGCATTGAGTTCCGGGCAGGTTATTGATATTTTTGATGCCGCGGGGATTAAAAAGCCTGAAATATCTATTCTGTCCGAGGAATTTTTATTGGAAATAAAAGGGATGAAGCATCAGAACCTTGCCCTTGAATTACTGAAAAGGATATTGAATGATGAAATCCGAATCCGTTCAAAAACCAATCTGGTAAAAGGCAGGGCATTGCTTGAGATGCTTGAAACGGCCATTAAGAAATACAACAACGGACTGCTAACAACAGCGGAGATAATACAATTTCTCGTTGATGAAGTCGCCAAAAAAATAAGAGAGCATGACGAAAGAGAAAAAGAGCTGAATTTATCAACGGAAGAACTGGCTTTTTATGACGCCCTTGCTGAAAACAAATCGGCGGTCGAAGTTCTTGGCGATGAAAAGTTGAGAATTATTGCGGTGGAAGTAGCGGAAAAGGTAAAGGCGAATGCGACAATAGATTGGACAATCCGGGAGAGCGCAAGGGCAAAGCTGATGGTCTTGGTGAAAAGGACATTGACCAAATACGGATATCCTCCTGACATGCAGCAAAAGGCTGTTGATACGGTTTTGAAGCAGGCGGAACTGCTGGCCGATTATTTTGTAGAAAAGGAATAAGACCTATTAGTAACTTACGAATAAAATTTTGCGCAAAATGGCAAGAAAATTTTACAAGCGAGGAAAGTTTCCTCTCACTTCCGTTATTTTTTCTTTTGCTCTATTTTTAGAATGCTGCGGAACAAAAGAAAAAATAAAAAGTCGTTCGAGGAAACTTTCCTCGCTATTATAACCTTTCCGATTTATTCGGGTTAGGACTTATAAGACTTAAAACAAGTTAAAAGAGTGATTTTTTTGTTTTGGGTTTATGTGTATGCTAAAATTAATTTAATGTCATTTTTTCTTTCGGTATTAGGGCTTGTGCTGATTGTAGAGGGGCTGCCTTATTTTGCCTTTCCCGAACAGGTGAAGGAGCTTGCAAGGCGTCTTCCGGATATTCCCGATGGCGTGTTGAGAGGGCTCGGACTCCTCCTTATGATCTCCGGCTTATTGATTGCCTACATTGCAAAAAGATATATGTAATCTGTCTTATTACCCCATCCCATAATCGTTTTAATAGTGTTAATCTTTTTCTTTTGTTTTTTCAAAGGCTGTGCTAAAATTAAAATAAAAATCTAATTTAACCGCTGAAACAAAAGGAGGCTATATTGAAAGTAGAGGTATCCGAGGTTAAACCCTGCGTAAAGAAATTAAAGGTAGAAGTTCCTGTTGATATATTAAATAGAGAAATCGATAATGCGTATAGAGAGCTGGGCAAAACAGTTAATATCCACGGTTTTCGCAAAGGTAAGGTTCCGAGAAGGGTGCTCGAGCAGAATTACAGCAAGAATGTAGAATCCGATGTCCTGCAGAAGATAATTCCCGACACCTATCGGCATTTAATAAAAGAGCATAACCTCCGTCCTGTAGGCAGTCCGCAGGTAGAAGATGTAAAAATGGAGCAGGGCTCGCCCCTATCGTTCAGCATTACCATAGAGACCCTTCCGGATATAGCCTTGAAAGATTACAGTAATCTCGAATTTACAAGAACCATTGTCCGCGTGTCCGATGAGGATGTCGAAAAGGGATTGAAGGGCATTCAGGAGATGCATGCGGAGTTTGAGGGGAGCGATGACCATGCAATCGAGACCGGCGATTATTCGATTCTCGATTGCGAAGGTTTTTCGGGCGATACACCCGTAAAAAAGTGGAGCAACCGTCCTGTCTTTGTAGGCTCAAATGCCTTTATGCCTGAAATCGAGAAGGAGATTATAGGACTGAAAAAGGGGGATATAAAGGAGACGAAAATAACCTTTGCTCCCGATTATCCCGATAAGGATGTGGCAGGAAAGGAGATAAATTTTAAAACAGCCGTAAAAGAGGTGAAAAAGAGGAAGTTAAAGCCTTTAGACGATAATTTTGCAAAGGAGACAGGCGGTTATAAGAATCTCGAAGAATTGAGGACAAAGGTAAGGGAGAATTTGGAAGGCAATGAAAAGGCTAATGCCGGCTCCAAATTGAGAGACGAGCTGATTGATAAATTAATAGAGACGAACCCCATAGAGCTTCCGCCTGGAATTGTAGAGGAAGAAATGGACTCTTTTGTCCACAGCGCCAGGCAGAGGCTTGCCTCGAGGGGGATAGATTTGGATAAATCAGGCATCGATGTGAATGAAGTTAGAGAGGGTTTTAGGGGGGATGCCGTAAAAAGCCTGAAGGGGGAACTGATACTCGAGAAAATTTCGGAAAAGGAGACGATAACGGTCGGCGGCGAAGAATTGGATGAAGAGATAAAAAAATATGCCCTCTCCATAAAGGAAAATTTCAATGTATTAAAGAGGAGGATGCAGGGGAACGGCTCGCTCGATAAGCTTAGGAGGAGGATGTTGATTGATAAAACCTTCGATGCTATAATAAAAAAGCTTAAGGTGAGCGATATTTATGTCGAAAGAGAAAGCGAGGTAGGCAAATGAATCTGATTCCAATGGTGGTGGAGCAAACGCCGCGCGGCGAAAGGGCTTATGATATTTATTCCCGCCTTTTAAAAGACAGGATTATATTCATGGGCACGCCGATTGACGATTATGTATCGAATATTATAATAGCCCAGCTTTTATTCCTCGAGGCAGAGGATCCGGAGCAGGATATTTACTTATATATAAACTGTCCCGGAGGCGTTGTTACTTCCGGACTTGCGATATACGATACGATGCAGTATATAAAGCCGGATGTCCAGACTATCTGCCTCGGCCAGGCAGCGAGCATGGGCGCTCTTCTCCTGTCGGCAGGCAAACAGGGGAAGCGGTTTGCACTTCCCCATTCAAGGATTATGATACATCAGCCATCCGGCGGTTTTCAGGGGCCGTCCGCGGACATAGAGATTCATGCAAAGGAGATACTGAAGATGAGGGAGACCCTCGACGGCATTATGTCCAAACATACCGGCCAGCCTTTAAAAAAGATCAGGGTTGATACGGACAGGGATTTCTTCATGTCCGGCGAGGATGCAAAGGCTTATGGAATCGTAGACGATGTTATTGTGAGCCACGAACTGCCGAAGGCGGTAAAGGAAAAATAAAGAGCAAAAGACCTAAAAAATAGAACACGGATAATACGGATAAGACGGATAAGACGGATTTTCACGGATAGAATAAAAGTGTCAGAGTATCAGAGTATCAAAGCGTCAGAGTTAAAAAAAACTTTGACACTATGACACTTTGACTCTTTGATACTTTATTAAATCAGCGAGAATCCGTTAAATCGGCGTCATCCGCGTTCTAATATTTAGTGGATAGTCCCACAAATAGCTTTACCATAGTTTGTCATTCTCGCGAAAGCGGGAATCCAGTAAAATCAAAGACTGGATTCCGCATCGAGTGCGGAATGACAGTAAAGGAACTTTAGGGACACTCTATTAGAAGGAGAACATCGATGTTAAGGAGAGGCAGTGATTCGGACCTCCGCTGCTCGTTCTGTGGAAAGAGTCAGGATGAGGTTAAAAAGCTTATTGCAGGGCCTACGGTTTATATCTGCGATGAATGTATAGACCTCTGCAATGAGATTATGATGGAGGAGTGGGGGCACGATAAAGAGAATATATTTCATCATATACCAAAGCCCAGGGATATAAAAAGGATATTGGACGAATATGTAATAGGACAGGAGAGGGCAAAGAAGATACTCTCTGTTGCAGTCCATAATCATTACAAGAGGATAGACAGCAATGTCAATATAAACGATGTTGAGCTGCAAAAGAGCAATATTTTGCTTGTCGGCCCTACCGGGACGGGCAAGACGCTGCTTGCGCAAACCCTTGCAAAGATTTTAAATGTCCCCTTTACGATAGCCGACGCTACTACCTTGACCGAGGCGGGATATGTAGGGGAGGATGTCGAGAATGTCATATTAAGACTCCTTCAGGCTGCGGATTACGATGTTGAGAAGGCAGAGAAAGGCATCGTATATATAGACGAGATTGATAAGATAAGCAGAAAATCCGAAAACCCTTCTATTACACGGGATGTGTCGGGCGAAGGGGTTCAGCAGGCGCTCTTAAAACTGATAGAAGGGACTGTTGCAAATGTCCCGCCGCAGGGCGGGAGAAAACACCCCCATCAGGAGTTCCTTCAGATCGATACCTCGAATATCCTCTTTATATGCGGCGGCGCATTCGTAGGGCTCGATAAGGTTATAGAGCAGCGGACAGGAAAACAGACGATAGGCTTCGGCTCGAATCTGAAATCGAAGAAAGAAAAAAATATAGGAGATACATTAAGACGGGTGCAGCCCGAAGACCTCCTTAAATATGGACTCATTCCGGAATTTGTAGGAAGACTCCCCGTTATTGCAACACTCGACGACCTCGATGATGATGCTTTGGTCAAAATACTGTCGGAGCCAAAAAACTCCCTTATAAAGCAGTATCAGAAATTTTTCGAGTTCGAAAGTGTAAAGCTGAGGTTTACGGAAGGCGCCATGAAGACGATAGCAAGAGAGGCTATGAAGAGAAAATCCGGCGCAAGGGGATTGAGGGCAATCCTCGAAGAGATAATGCTCGATGCCATGTATGATATACCTTCTCAAATGGGAATAAAAGAGTGCATTATAAGCGAAGATGTCGTAACAAAGAGGGAGCAGCCCCTCATGGTGTATGAAAAAGAAAAACAGGCAAGTTGACAAAAAAGTGTCAGAGAGTCAAAGTGTCAAAGATTCAAAGAAACTCTGATACTTTGATACTCTGACTCTTTGATACTCTAAAAATGGAAGAAAAGAAAAAAATACAATCCAATATACTACCCCTCCTCCCCTTAAGGGATATTGTGGTTTTTCCCCACATGATTATCCCTTTATTCGTAGGAAGGGATAAATCCATAAGGGGGGTGGAGAATGCCATCTCGCAGGAAAAAGGGATTGTCCTTGCTGCCCAGAGAAAGCCTAAGACCAATGAGCCTGCCCCAAAGGATATATATGAAATAGGAACTGCTGCGGATATACTTCAGGTGCTGAGGCTCTCCGATGGAACCGTAAAGGTGCTGATAGAGGGGATAACACGCGTTAAGATAGATTCTTATATCGAGAACAGCAATTTCTTCGAAACAAAGGTCTCATTCCCTGAAAAAAAAATAGCGGCATCGGCAGAGGTAGAGGCGCTTATGCGGAGCCTCTACGGGCTTTTTGAAGAATATATAAAGATGGGACAGAAGATGCCGCCGGAGATATTGACATCTATGCAGAATATCGCCGACCCCGGGCATCTCTCGGACGCCATTGCCGCGCATCTTTCTATGAAAACAGCGGATAAACAAAAACTGCTCGAGATAATATCCCCGCAGGAGCGCATGGAGGAGCTTTATCGTGCAATAGAATCCGAGATTGAAATACTGCAGGTGGAGAAAAAGGTAAGGGGAAGGGTAAAAAAGCAGATGGAGCAGAACCAAAAGGAATATTATCTGCAGGAGCAGATGAAGGCTATACAGAAAGAGCTGGGCAAATATAATGAATTCAAATCCGAGATAGAAGAGCTGAAGGAAAAAATAAAAAATGCAAATATGCCGGAAGATGTGGATAAAAAGGCGCTAAAGGAATTAAAGCGTCTCGAAATGATGCCGCCGATGTCTGCAGAAGGGACTGTTGTCAGGAATTATGTAGACTGGCTTGTGGATATGCCGTGGACGATAAGGACAAAGGACAAGCTTCTCATAAAGGACGCCGAAAGAATTTTAAACGAAGACCATTATGGCATCGAAAAGGTTAAAGAGAGGGTTCTTGAGTATCTTGCCGTAAGAAAACTCGTAAAAAAGATGAAGGGACCTATACTCTGCCTGGTGGGACCGCCCGGGGTTGGCAAAACCTCTCTCGGCAAATCGATAGCCAGGTCAATGGGGAGAAAATTTGTCCGTATTTCGGTTGGCGGCGTAAGGGATGAGGCAGAAATCAGGGGGCATAGGAGAACTTATATAGGAGCTCTGCCGGGCAGGATTATACAATCGCTTAAAAAGGCAGGGACAAAGAACCCGGTGTTTATGCTCGATGAGATAGATAAAATGAGCATGGATTTCAGGGGCGACCCTTCGTCGGCTCTCCTGGAAGTGCTTGACCCCGAGCAGAATCATGCCTTCAACGACCATTATCTCGAGGTTGATTTCGACCTCTCGGAAGTGATGTTTATTACTACGGCAAATGTCCTCCATACCATTCCCCGCCCTTTACAGGACAGGATGGAAGTAATAAGAATGCCGGGCTATACGGAAGATGAAAAGCTTAATATTGCAAAACTCTTCCTTATACCAAAAAACATCGGGGAGCATGGGTTGAAACAAAGGCATGTCAAATTCCTCGATTCAGCAATAAGAAAAATCGTCAGGCATTATACACGGGAATCGGGTGTAAGGAGTTTAGAGAGAGAAATCGCAAATATATGCAGAAAGCTGGCAAAGAAGATAGCCACAGAAGACAGGGCATCAAAAACAGTAGTTGTTGCGGCAAAGAGTTTGAGCAAATATCTCGGCATACCCCTTTATCGCATCAGTAAAAAAGGCGAAAGGAGCGAGGTTGGGCTTGCCACCGGTCTTGCATGGACAGAGGTGGGAGGAGAAATGCTTACGACCGAGGTTACGATTATGGACGGTAGGGGGAAGCTTACCCTTACAGGACAGCTTGGCGATGTTATGCAGGAGTCTGCGCAGGCGGCATTGAGCTATGTCAGGTCGAAGGTTAAGGAAATGGGGCTGAATAAAAACTTTTATCAGAAGATTGACATTCATATCCATGTCCCCGAAGGCGCTATTCCAAAGGACGGCCCTTCGGCAGGAATTACAATGGCAACGGCCCTTGTATCTGCCCTGACAAAAAGAGCGGTTCGAAGTGATGTGGCAATGACGGGAGAGATTACATTAAGGGGAAAAGTTCTCCCGATAGGCGGGGTAAAGGAAAAACTCCTTGCCGCTCACAGGGGGGAGATTTATAACATCATACTGCCGAAGGAGAATGAAAGGGACTTGAAGGATATACCGGCGAATATAAAAAAGGCATTGAAGATAAATCTGGTCGAAAATATGGATGAGGTCTTAAAGGTTGCCTTGGAAGAGCCGCCGGTTCCTGTTGACGATAAAAAGATGGAAACAGTAACGCAGGGAATAACATACGACCCTATTCCTTCATCGGTTCCGATAAATTAGTGGATAGTCCCACAAATAGCTTTACCATAGTTTGTCATTCCCGCGAAAGCGGGAATCCAGTAAAATCAAAGACTGGATTCCGCATCGAGTGCGGAATGACAGTAAAGGAACTTTAGGGACACTCTATTAGTTATAATACTGCAAAAGGATTTCTTCGGGACACTCATCTATTATCTCTTCGAGAAAATTAATTCTTCCAATCTCCCTACCACATCGGAAATCTCCGGCTTGCTTATAAGTCCTTCGGCGCCTATCGTCTTTGCCTTTACCTCGCTCCACATGCCGCTCATAGAGGTAAAGAGTATGACAGGCAGGTCTTTCAAGACAGGATGCTCCTTTATCCTTTTTGTCAGATGCCTTCCGTCCATCTGCGGCATCTCGATGTCGGTTATCACCAGATTGAAGAATTTTTTTATAGACTCTTTATTTTTTTTGCATTCCTCCGCGCACCTTTCGAGGATATTCAAGGCATCTCTGCCATTCGTAACGGCCTCGACCTTAAACCCGGCATCCCTTAGAATCTTGGTTACATCGTTTCGCACAAACTGCGAATCCTCGGCAAACAATATCTTGATATTAGCCCTTTCTTCTTTAAACGGCATTTTGGGCGTATGTTTAATGGATACATCCGGGTTCAGCTTTGCCACGATTTTTTCGAAGTCAATCAACGTGCAGATGCGGTCATTGAATTTTATCATCCCTACTGTATATGATTCGTATCCTCTGCCGAGCGCCAGTTTTGGAGGCTCTATATCTTCCCATGAAAGCCTGTGCAGCCTTTTTACATCATCAACAAGAAACCCGTTCAGCACCCTGTTAAACTCCATCACGACTACTTTCTGATTTTCAGGGGCTTTATCCTGCCCCGCTCCCCTGAATTTAAGACATTCCCTGAGATTAATCAGGGGGATTGACTGCCCCCTAAAATCGAAAATACCGCATATCATGCTGACAGTTTTGGGAATATCCGTTACAACCGGTTTCTCGATAATCTGCTGGATTTTATCCACATTGACCCCGAAGCTCTGCCCGCGCAATGTGAACTCGACGAGTTGAATCTCGTTTGTCCCCGTCTCCAATAAAAGCTCTCCGCCAAATAGGTTCATAATGATAAATCTATCAGATATTAAATATTATGGCAATGACGATTTTTTTCTTAAACACTTTATTATACTATAGTGCTGAGGAATAAAAATTGGAATATTTTTTATAAAGAAAAAGAAAAAGTTCTTGATTTAAGCAGTTTATATATGTTATAAATAAAAAAATCAAGCTTCTTGCCACGCACAATTAAGGTGCGGGGGCTTTATATCCAAAAGGAGGAAAGTTATGAGACGCTACGAGAGTATATTCGTTTTAAAACCCGAGCTCAATGATAAAAAAATAGATGAGCAGGTAGAAAAGGCAAAGGAGTTTATCGAAAAAAACGGCGGCAAGGTAATAACCATCGAGAAATGGGGCAAAAAAAAGCTGGCCTATATTATAAAAAAGAACAGATTTGGAATATACATCCTTGTTCATTTTGAATCGGAGCCTGCGCTTATTTCCAATCTCCAGAGAAATTACAAACTCAATGAAAACATTATCAGATACATGACGGTCCTCTATAAAGAGATTGCCCAAAAGTTACCCGCGGCGCAAGAAAGCGGCAGTAAAAATAAACCCGAAGCCGTAGATATAGAAGACGATATAGCGGAGGGTGCAATATAATGGCAAGCCTGAATAAGGTTTTTTTAATGGGTAATCTGACGAGGGACCCGGAGCTTCGCTATACCCCAAGCGGCGCAGCAGTTGCAGGCTTTGGATTGGCTGTTAATAGAAAGTATAAGCAAGGGGAGGAATGGAAAGAGGAGGTTTGTTTTGTAGATATTAAGGTATGGGGCAAACAAGCGGAGGCATGCGTAGAATATTTGAATAAAGGCAGAGGTGTTCTTGTCGAAGGAAGGCTTTCTTATCGCACATGGGAGACACAGGAAGGCCAGAAACGAAGCAAGCACGAAGTGGTTGCGGATAGGGTGCATTTTTTATCAAAGGGCGGTGAGCAGGGGGTAAGCAGCAAGGGTTCGGAAGACGCCGGTTTTGCTCCTGAAAAAGAGCATGCAGAGGATGATGTGCCATTTTAAAGTATCAAAGTGTCAAAGAGTCAAAGTATCAAAGTTTTTAGCTCTGACACTCTGATACTTTGTAACTATGACACTTTATTGAAGGAGGTTAGATGCCTAAGATTAAACGGCCGCAGCAGAAGCGAAAACCATTTATAGTAAAGAGGAATTGCAGATTTTGTGCCGATAAGATAGAGCATATAGATTATAAAGATATTAAAGTCCTGAAAGCGCTTATCACGGAAAGGGGCAAAATCGTTCCGAGCAGAATTTCCGGAAATTGCGCATTGCATCAGCGTCAGCTTACCTATGCCATTAAAAAGGCGAGGAATATTGCCATGCTGCCGTTTACTGTGGAGAAATGACTACAGAGAAGCAGTTAAGTGGTTAAAAACAACTCAACAACTCAACTACTCAACTTCTAAACTTCGTGTCTGAAATTGGAGGTAAGATGAGAATAATATTAAGAGATGATGTAAAGGGTCTCGGCGGTCCGGGACAGGAGGTAGAGGTAGCGGATGGTTACGGGAGAAATTATCTTCTGCCAAAGGGATTGGCAATGGCTGCTACAGCGGGGAATCTCAAATCGCTTAAAAACGAGATAAGCCAGAAAAGCAGAAAGGTTGCAAAGTTAAAGGGAGAGGCAGAAGCTCTGGCAAAGCGGATAGAGGGAGTAGCGTGCAGGCTGGCCAAGAAGGCAGGAGAAGGCGATAAGCTTTTCGGCTCGGTTACATCGCAGGAAATTGCAGAGCAGTTGAAAAAAGAGGGGTTTGCTATTGATAAAAAGAAAATATACATTGACACGCCTATAAAGAATTTAGGAGCCTATACTATTCCTGTAAAAATTCATCCCGAAGTTACTGCCAATCTCAAGGTTGAAGTGGTAAAGGAATAATAGGGTCATGGGTCATGGGTCATGGGTCAAGTAAATGCTTGCCCCTTGACCCTTGCCCCCTGCCCCCATTTGTAATTCAAGATGGCAAAGACAGACATCTCCCCGACCCGGCTACCCCCGCAGAACATAGAGGCAGAGCAGTCCATAATCGGCGCCATACTGCTGGAAAACGAGGCGCTGCCCAAGTCTTTAGAGATACTCCGGGATGAAAAGGTATTTTACAGGGATTCCCACCGGAAGATATTTTCGGCAATTTTAGACCTCTTCGAAAAGAACCAGCCCGTAGACCTTCTGACCCTGTCCGAACAGCTCAAAAAAAAGAATCAGCTCGAAGAAATCGGCGGAATAGATTATCTCGTCTCCCTCGTAGAATCAACCCCGACTGCGGCGAATATTCAATACTACTCGAAGATAGTAAAGGAAAAGGCTGTTTTAAGAAGCTTAATATCCGCCTCTACCGATATACATAACCGCTGCTATGAAGACGCAGAGGATGTGGATGAGGTCCTGGACCATGCAGAGAGGACGATCTTCGAGATATCGGAAAATAAAATTACGCCGAGCTTTATTAATATAAAACAGGTGGTGGATGAGAGCTTCAGAACCATCGAAAAACTCTTCGAGAGAAAGGAACTGGTTACAGGAGTTCCGACAAACTTTAAAGAATTTGATGCAATGACTGCAGGGCTGCACCCGTCCGACCTCGTTATAGTCGCAGGAAGACCATCCATGGGAAAAACGGCATTCTGCCTGAATATTGCCGCCAGCGTAGGGGTTATTAAAAACAAGACGGTGGCTGTATTCAGCCTCGAGATGTCCAGGGAGCAGCTTGTCATAAGGATGCTCTGCTCCGAGGCAAGGATAAATGCAGGGAAGGTCAGAACAGGCTATCTGTCAAAATCCGACTGGCCCGACCTTGCGAGGGCGGCAGGACAGCTTTCCGAGGCATCGATATTTATCGACGATGCGCCTGCCCAGTCCGTTCTCGATATACGGGCAAAGGCAAGAAGGCTCCAGGCAGAAAAGGGAATTGACCTTATTATCATAGACTATCTCCAGCTTATGAGGGGAAGGGGAAGGGCGGAAAACAGGCAGCAGGAGATTTCTGAGATTTCGAGGTCTTTGAAGGCGCTTGCAAAGGAATTGAAGGTGCCGATTATCGCCGTTTCCCAGTTAAGCAGGGCTCCCGAACAAAGGTCAGGAGAGGGAAAGAAGCCTCAGCTGTCGGATCTGAGAGAATCGGGCGCTATAGAGCAGGATGCAGATGTTGTTGTATTCGTCTACAGGGAGGAGTATTACAAGGAGTCGCCTGAAAATCAGGGAATAGCCGAGATTATTATAGGAAAACAGAGAAACGGTCCGACCGGCACGGTAAAGCTCTCTTTCTTTAAAGAATATACGAGATTCGATAACCTTGCCATATCGGATGAAGATTATGGAGAGGCGGCATGACCTTTGTCGAAATCGATCTCGAAGCCTTTTCCCACAATTTACAGCAGGTAAGGCTGCGGGTCGGCAAAGAAAGAAAGATCATAGCCGTAGTAAAGGCGGATGCTTACGGACACGGGGCTGTTGAGATTGCGAGAAGGGCATGCGCCTCCGGCGCAGACATGCTGGGTGTCGGCAATGTCGAGGAGGGGATAGAGTTAAGAGAGGCTGGAATAAAGGCTCCGATACTTATTCTTGGAGGGTGTCTTAAAGATAATGAAGCGAAGATAGTTGCTTATAATCTCGAGAGTGTAATCTATTCATACCAAACAGCTTTAAATTTATCGAACGAGGCCGAAAAGAAGGGGAAAGAGGCATCGGTTCATATAAAGGCGGATACCGGAATGACAAGAATCGGCGTCCTGCCTGGGAGGATAAAAGAGTATATAGGCGCTGTCCGCTCTCTCAAAAACATAAGAGTCGAAGGAATACTTACCCATTTTGCATCTGCCTACGAAAAGGACAGACAATTTACAGAAAATCAGATAAAGATTTTTAAAAATTTGATAAATGAATTGAAACAGGAGGGATATTTTTTCCCCATTATTCACGCCTCGAACAGCGCTGCTATCATAAATTATCCCGAGTCATATTTTAATGCAGTAAGGCCGGGCATAATACTTTACGGCTCTCTACCCTTTGAATTTCCTCCCCCATTCTCCCCCCCTTCGGAAGGGGGGGATGAAGGGGGGGTATTTTCGGTAAACCCTGTCATGTCATGGAAGACGGAGATTATCCACATAAATATTGTTCCGGAAAAAACAGGTATAAGCTACGGCAGAAGATTTATCACCAAAAGGAAAAGTATGATAGCGACTATACCCGTTGGTTATGCCGACGGATTCAGACGCTGCTTTTCCAACAAGGTAACGATGCTTGTAAGGGGGAGGAGAGTTCCACAGGCAGGGACAATCTGTATGGATATGTGTATGATAGATGTAAGCGATGTCCCGGATGTAAAGGTTGGAGACGAGGTAGTCCTGATGGGAAGGCAGGGAGATGAGGAGATAAAGGTCGAGGAATTGGCAGCTATTGCCGAAACAATCCCCTACGAGATATTCTGCTCGATAGGGAAGCGGGTTAAGAGGGTGTATATTAATTGAGAATTGAGAATTATTAAGTGTCCTGCAAAAACCCTTTTTGCAGTGCTATCATTATCGTAAAGTTATTTTATGGAAAAGGGTTGTATTTTAATAGTGGATGACAGTCCCCTGATTCTGGAGGGTATAAGCAAATTCTTAAGCGACAAGGGGTATAAAACCCTTACGGCAGGAGACGGCATCGAGGCAGTAGAAAAGGCATTCGGAGAGATGCCGGATTTGATTATCCTCGATGTAATGATGCCGAAAATGAACGGGTATCAGACATGCCGTCTGCTGAAATCGTATACAAAGACCACCCATATCCCGATTATCATGCACACTACAGAAGATCGGGTAAGCAGCAAGTACTGGGGCATTCAGACAGGCGCAGATGCTTATCTGTCTAAGGAATCCGCTCATGCCGCATTATTGGATACCATAGAAAATCTTATAAATGAAAGAACTGCAATAAGCGATAAAAAACCATCTTCTATAGAGAGGAGCGCTATAAGCGATATTGATATTATCTCGAAGGTAAACGACCTTATGGATAGAAGGCTGTTCGAGGCGACTGTAATAAATGAAATAGGCTCCATGATTGAAAAAGGGGTTGATGATTTCAATCGAACAGTAAATGCCGTTATGGAAACACTATCGAAGGTTCTGGAATATAATGTTGCTGTAATCATTATCTCCGAAGATGAGCATGATACAGCCTGCTTTTTAAAGATTAATGGTCCTGTAAGCGGGCAATATTTAAACAGGGTAAAGGATTATACAAGAAAATATCTTAATGCTAACGATATTTATTTAGATGCGGATGCGATGATAGTATTTGATGCCGATAAGGTAACCCCCCCTCACCCCC
This sequence comes from uncultured Nitrospinota bacterium, assembly GCA_964391545.1. Classification (GTDB taxonomy): domain Bacteria; phylum Nitrospinota; class Nitrospinia; order UBA9942; family UBA9942; genus JACQEW01. Next base: position 15,946 of record CAYMMR010000023.1, read on the forward strand.
CCTTTGTTAAAGGGGGGGAGGGGGGGGTTAAGGAAGAGCAGAAAATAGCATTTTTCGATGTCCCTATAAAGCACGGAGAGAGGGTGGGAGGATTAATTATGCTGGCAAGGGATGCATCCGTCAGGACGGAATTTATAGAGGAGAATTTTTTTAGAACTGCATTAAAGCAGGCTTATGTTGTTATAGAGAACTCATGGCTTTATAATAAGGTTAAAAGAATTGCAATTACCGACAGCTTGACCGGAATATATAATCGAGGTTTTTTACAGGAAAGCCTGAGCAAGGAATTTGCCAGGGCAGGAAGATTTAATTTCAGCCTCGCTTTTTTGATGATTGATATAGATTATTTTAAAAAATTAAACGATACCTACGGACATCAGAAAGGCGATGCAGTATTAAGGCAGGCTGCACAAATATTTAAAGCAAATACCAGAGATTATGATATTGTAGGGCGATACGGCGGAGAGGAATTTTCGATTATTCTACAGCAGACAAAAGTAGAAGACGGAATAAAGGCTGCCGAGCGGATTAGAAACAGCTTTGAAGAATATAATTTTGGAGACAAAGAAAAACCTTTAAAAGCTACTATCAGCATAGGAGTTTCAGTCTATCCCGACACAGAAATAAAAAGTGTAGAGGAGCTTATCGGCAAGTCCGACAAGGCGCTATACAAGGCAAAGAGAGAAGGTAGAAACAGGGTGTGCTTTTAAAAGGGTCAAGGGTCAGGGGTCAAGTAGCAAAGGTGAGGTTTTCTTGACCCTTGCCCCCTGACCCTTGACCCTATTTTTTTATGTTTCGTCTATTTGAAATCATAGGAATTAGAGTTCTAAGGCTTGTAGAGGAAGGGGGAAGGCTTGCAATTGTTTTTTTCAAAACGCTCCTCTGGACATTCCGCCCCCCTTTAAACTTAAAGAATATCCTTGCACAGATAGAGGAGGTGGGGGTAAACTCAATTCCTGTCATATTGATAACCGGTGCATTTACAGGCATGGTACTGGCGCTCCAGAGTTATACAGGATTCAAGAGATTCGGTGCAGAGACCTTTGTAGGAACGGTGGTCGCCCTTTCCATTACGAGAGAATTGGGACCCGTTCTTTCGGGTCTGATGGTAGCGGGGCGGGTCGGTTCGGCAATGGCAGCGGAGCTTGGAACTATGCAGGTAACCGAACAGATAGACGCGCTGTATACACTGGCAACAAACCCTATCAAATATCTAATCGTGCCGAGGTTTCTGGCGGCAACCATAATAATGCCCATACTAACCATTTTTGCCGATATAATAGGAATAGGGGGAGGATATTTGGTCAGCGTCCATATGCTCGGCAGCAATTCCACCATATACGAAAAAAAGACATGGAACTTTCTGGAGCTAAACGATGTATACAGCGGACTGCTAAAGGCAGTGGTGTTCGGGATGATAATCGCAACAGTGAGCTGTTATCAAGGTTTTACTGCAGAGGGCGGCGCATCCGGAGTCGGCAAAGCAACCACAAAGGCGGTAGTCATTTCATCTCTCCTGATACTGATAGCCAACTACTTTATAACGGCATTGATGTTTTAAGT
>CAYMMR010000024.1:0-904 GCA_964391545.1 uncultured Nitrospinota bacterium
GGACAATTCCTATTCCACATACTATTTAGTCCATGTTAAAGATTCTCTAAAACTATTCATGGAGTCCAAAATGGTTCTGCTGGCATTCCCCCTCTATCACGATTCTATGCCTGCGATTGCAAAAAGTTTTATCGAGTCTCTTGAGCCTCTCTGCAGACGAAAAGGCAACCCGCCTATAGGATTTTTGGTTCAGGGAGGTTTTCCCGAATCTGTTCGTTCGAGGGCTTTAGAACAGTATCTGAAAAAACTCGCATCACGGCTTGGATGCAAATATATAGGGACGATAGTTAAGGGAGGAGTCGAAGGCATACAAGCAAAGCCCCCGTGGATGACCAAAAAGCTCTTTAAGTCTTTTTATGAAATTGGCAGGATTTTCGGAGAGACTGGAGAATTTGACGAAAAGCTTATGCTGAAATTGGCAAAACCGGAAAAAATGACTGCCTTTGGTTTATGGCTTTTAAAATTATCAATGAAAATCGGGCTTGCAAATCTATACTGGGATATGCAACTCAAAAAGAACGATGCCTTTGAAAAAAGGTTCGACAAACCTTATGTAAAACTTGCCGAACCTTTATAAATCGTGATATTCTGATTTTATGATAAAGGCTGCGATATTGACAATGAGCGATAAGGGATCGCGTGGTGAAAGAGAGGATAAGAGCGGACAGGTCATCAGAGAGATGATAGAACCGCTTCCCGCAGAGATAGTAAGTTACGAGGTTATACCGGATGAAAAGGATATTATCAAAGAAAGGCTCATTCGCCTCTCGGACAGTATAAAGTCCGATTTAATCCTTACAACAGGAGGGACAGGGCTGTCACCGAGGGATGTAACTCCCGATGCGACTCTGGAGGTTATAGATAAAGAAATTCCTGGTATGGCAGAGGCAATGAGGGCGGAGAG
>CAYMMR010000024.1:914-16847 GCA_964391545.1 uncultured Nitrospinota bacterium
TAAAAAGACCCCTGCTGCAATGATCTCGAGGGCAGTGGCCGGCGTAAGGGGAGAGACCATTATCATAAACCTCCCGGGCAGCCCCAAAGCCGTCAGAGAAAATCTATCGGTTGTCCTTCCGGCATTATCCCATGCAATAGAAAAGTTGAAAGGCGACCAGAGCGATTGTGCGGTAAATTAAATATGAAAGATGCAACGGCAGAGAGAATCCATAAAACCAGAAATGTCTATGGATTTCTGTGGACAAAGGAAGATTTTATCGAGCCTCCGCAAACATATCATTATGACAAAATGCAGGAGGTTATTTCCGAGAATATTGTGAGGGGGTCGTGGGGGATAGACGCAGGCTCAGGATGCGGTTATGATACCTATTTGATGGCAAAAAATAATCCCTCGGTTAAAATTATAAGTATGGATATAAGCGACGGTATTTATATGAATTCGAAACTCAATCGCAGCCTGCCGAATGTCTCGATTGTAAGGGCTTCGGTGCTTGCTATTCCTTTCAAGGAAGGGGTATTCGATTTTGCCTATTCCTTCGGCGTTTTACATCATACTCCGGCTCCTCAAAAAGGTCTTGAAGAGATAGTCAGGACATTAAAAAGGAAAGCCCCGGCATTTTTATATTTATACGAAGACCATTCTGAAAATTCCGCAAAATATCTTGCAATTAAGATTATCAATATAATCAGAAGCATTACAGTCAAACTTCCTCCTAAAATTTTATACATGCTGTCATTTATAGCATCTCCGTTTATATTTATATTTTTTTCCTGCCCTTAAAGAATTTTAAGGAGATTTGAATCTACCAAAGAATTTGCCGAAAAGCTCCCTTTTAACTTTGGCGTTTCACTGTTTTCTTTATGGGGCGACCTTTATGACAGATTCGGCGCGCCTATCGAGTATAGGTTCGGCAGGAAGGAAATCTATGACATGCTTAATAGATGTAAGCTGTTCAATGTTACTATTACGAGATTGAAGGCAACGGCAGGATGGGTGATGTGGGGGTATAAAAATTAGAGGCGTATTTTGTCTAAGCATGGGGATATTTATTACCTTTGAAGGAATAGAGGGATGCGGAAAAACAACACAGATAAAACTGCTCGGAGATTACCTCCGAAAAAAGGGTTATACCGTCTATGAGACGAGAGAGCCCGGAGGGACATTCATCGGAGGCCAGATAAGAAAGATACTTCTTAATCCTGAAAACAAAGAAATGGATGCCGTTACAGAGCTGTTTTTATACGAAGCATGCAGGTCTCAGCTTATAAAAGAGTTAAGAGTGATGAGTGATGAGTTAGGAGTAAAAGGCAAAGATAAAAAAATTATATTATGTGACCGTTTTACTGATTCCACACTTGCCTATCAGGGATACGGCAGAGGATTTGATAAGGAAATTATAGATGAATTGAATAAAATAGCTTCGGATGGAATAAAGCCTAACCTTACATTCCTCCTCGATTTGGATGTAAAGACCGGTTTAAAAAGGGCAAGAGAGAGAAATATTAACAGCCGGCAGTCGGCAGAGGGAAGGTTTGAGGAAGAGGCTTTGGAGTTTCACCAAAAGGTAAGAGACGGCTATCTTAAGATAGCATCCGAAGAGCCTGAAAGAATTAAAATAGTAGATGCAAATAAGCGGATAGAAGAAATACAAAGAGAGATGGTTGAAATTGTGAAATCAGTGATCACCGTTCGCTGATTACTTATTACTGTATTTTATGTCATTCAAAGATATTCTCGGGCAGGAGAGGGCAAAGCGGATACTTACAAACAGTCTTTTAAAAGGCACGGTCTCCCATGCCTATCTATTTGCTGGCCCGGAAGGGGTGGGTAAAAGGCTTACGGCTGTCAACTTCGCAAAGGCAATTAATTGTTCCCCATTAGAACCGCATGGGGACAAGCTTGCAAAGGCTGAAGATTCCTGCGATATGTGTTTATCCTGTAAAAAGATTGATGGACTCAATCATCCCGATATAGCCATGATTGCGCCGGAGGACGGTTCTATTAAAATAGAGGCAATAAGAGGGCTTCAGGGCAGATTATCATTTAAGCCATACGAGGGGAAAAAGAAGATTGCTATAATCACAGGAGCAGAAGATATGACAGACGAGGCGGTAAATGCCTTTTTAAAGACCCTCGAAGAGCCTCCAGGCGAGACTGTAATAATACTCATAACATCTAATCTCCATTCCCTTCTGCCAACGGTAATATCACGATGCCAGATTATTAAGTTTAATACCCTTAACGGTGAACATATAAAAGAGATATTGATTAAAAATTACAAATTCGCCGAAACCGATGCCTCGATTTTATCTTCCCTCTCGAAAGGAAGACTGGGAAAGGCAGTTACGATGGATTATAAATCGGTTTACAAAGAGCGCGAGGAAGCGTTAAAATTAATAATATCTTCCGCTAAAGGAGATATGGAATATATATTTACCGAATCTAAAAATCTTGTAAAAAAGGAAGAAGAACTTCCTGATTTTTTAGAACTTATTGCCGATCTTCTAAGAGATGCTATAGTCATTAAAGGGGCAAGTATGCGCGATTATATTATACACAAGGATATAAATGAAAAAATCGGAGAATTCTCGGCAGGATTTAGGATGCCGTATATTATAAATATGTTCGATGCAGTTCAAAGGACGAAATTTCTATTAAAAAAGAGAAATGCAAACCGGCAGCTTGCAATAGAAACAATGATGCTGTCTATGGGCGGAGATTAAAATGGAAAGCAATAATTCGATTTTTGTGGCTGGCATTAAGTTCAAAGGAAGCGGTAAGATATACTACTTTAAATCCGATTCCATTCCCCTGCGGGTTGGGGAAAAATGTATCGTGGAAACGGAGAAAGGGCTGGAGATTGCAGTTGTAGCGATAGCGCGTAGAAAAATTCCCAAGTATTTAATTAAAAGAACCCTTAAAAATGTCGTAAGAAAGGCTGCAAAGGAAGATATAAAACAGGTGGAAAATAATGAGGTTCTGGAAAATGAAGCCTTTAATATGTGTCAAAACAAGATTCGTGAAAGAGAAATGCCTATGAAGCTCATCAGGGTTGAGTTTAGTTTCGATGCCCAGAGGGCTACATTTTATTTTACCTCGGAAGGAAGGATAGACTTCAGGGAACTCGTAAAGGACCTTGCCCATCATTTTAAGATAAAAATAGAGATGAAGCAGATAGGATTGAGAGACGAGGCAAGGATACTCGGGGGGTGCGGCCCCTGCGGCAGAAACCTATGCTGCGCCGGTTTCTTAAAGGATTTTGAGCCTGTATCCATCAAGATGGCTAAGGACCAGAATCTTGCACTGAATCCGGTAAAAATATCCGGTGTCTGCGGCAGGCTGATGTGCTGCCTTGTTTACGAGCATGCGACATACAAGGAACTTAAAAAAAATATGCCTCAGATTGGAAGCGCTATTAATACCGCAGAAGGGAAGGGAAAGATAATAAAGATTAATTTACTGGAGGAAAATGCGGTTGTGGAACTGGAAGACGGGAAAAGGGTTAATGTCAGCATAAAAAAGACCCCCTGAAATTAAATCATCAGGGGGCCTTTGAATAAATAATAAATATCAATTATAGCCTTTTACATTTACGGCCTGAAGTCCTTTGTCTCCCTGTTTTACATCAAATTCTACTTCTTGCCCCTCTTTTAATGTTTTAAACCCTTCTCCCTTTATTGCGGAAAAGTGCACAAATACATCTTCTCCATTATCCTGCTTTATAAAACCATATCCCTTTGATTCGTTAAACCATTTTACTTTGCCTTTAGCCATGCCTTTTAAACCTCCTAAATACCTCCCTGCCACTCCGGAAAATGGCCGCGAAGACTAACCTTCTTCCAATATATACCTGAACGGGTTTACCGGCACACCGTTCAGCACTACCTCATAATGCAGATGCGGACCTGTGCTTCTGCCGGTATTGCCAACCTGGCAAACTGTTTGCCCCCTCTTTATCCTATCGCCGACATTTACCATCAGCCTTGAATTGTGACCGTATCTCGTTACTACGCCGTATCCATGATCGATTTCCAAAATATTACCGTAACTCGCATCCCTTCCTGCTCTTACCACAACGCCGTCGGCCGGTGAAACCACAGCCGTATTCATCCTTGTCGCTATATCTATACCTTCATGCACCTCCTTCCTGTCTGTAAATGGAGATACCCTGTATCCAAATCCGCTCGTTACCCATCCTCTCACTGGCCATATTGACGGCGTGGATGACAGCAGGGATTCCTGTCCTTTAAAAAAATCATCCAATTCCTGAAAACTTATCTCCTGAACCTCCGCTTGATTTTTTAATACATCTATATCGCTATTTAATTTTTCTATCGCGTTCCTGCCTTCTCCATATAAAATCGGGGCGGATATATTCGTATCTCTGTCGTCAACCCCTCCCACGCCCCATTTCTGCGCCGATGTGCCGCTTCCTTCTAAGGAGGTTATTACCCTGAGTTTTTTGTCAAATCTCTCAAGCCTTGACATCTGCTGCTCAAAGTCTTTAACCTTTTGCACAAACTGCTGTATCTGAAGCCTTTGCACCCGGGTTTCTTTTCTTAGGCTTTCCAATTCTATTACTTCCTTGCTCAATTTTACATGGCGGTAGAATAAAAAAACCGAGGTAATGATTATCAGGCTGAATACGCTTAGCAGTATTTTTACGGATTTTTCGGATATGCTGAAACGGCGGAGTTTTCCCGATATGTCGGGTATCACCATTATGGTGTATTGCTTTTGCATTAATTCTCCTCCTTTCCCTATATTGTTATGGAATTATCTGGCAAATTTTTTATCTTTATAGCACGATAACCTATATTTGTCAAGCAGTTTTAGCAAAATAGCTCCCCAAAAGAGTATCTCAAGAAAAACCGTATAAATAAATTCTTGACATAAAGAATCGTGTCAATTAATATGAGTTTATGGGATTTCATAATGATCCGGAAAATGATATAGAGAAACTCTCGAAGGCAATTGTAGACGCTATAGTCTCTTCGAAAGAGGTCAGAAGCACGTTGGCACGGCTAATCGAAAAAGATGTATTGCTGGATAAAGGCTTTATGGTTCTTATGATAAAGATGCAGGCTCTGGCAGAACTTGCCACCTCTATGGAAAACAGCGCCAAAGGGAAAAAGCGGCCGCGCAAAAAAGATGCGCCGCAATATATAGACGGAAGGGAACTGTCCCATAATGAACTCGCCTTCCTCGAATACTGCGCAAAAAGATTCGACGAAAAGGAATGGCTCAAGAAGGCGGGCATAACCATCGAAGATAAAGATACCATCTGACCCGCAACATTCCCTCCCTTCCCAATACCTGTCATAAAATACCTATCTATCCGTAATATGTATACTATTAAAAAATACCTAAAAATCCTTGCCTGCATCCTATCCGCCGTATTTATTTTCTTATTGTTTATCGTCCCTCCCCTCTTTGCTGCTGAGGACAAATTTGTAATAGAAAGAAAGAGAATGGTTGAAAAAGACCTCAAAGGACGGGATATAACAGACCCCAAAATAATCGGTATTATGGGAAAGGTCGAGAGACACCGTTTCGTTGACAGACATTTACATGGCGCCGCTTATGCAGACCACCCGCTCCCGATAGACGAAGGACAGACCATCTCCCAGCCGTATATCGTTGCCCTTATGACACAGGCGCTTAAATTGAAACATGGCGATAAAGTCCTTGAGATAGGCACAGGGTCGGGGTATCAGGCAGCAGTCCTTTCCGAAATCACGCCGAATATCTATACAATAGAAATCAGAAAAAAACTTGCAGATAAGGCAGAGACAAGACTTAAAGAATTGGGATATGAAAATGTAAAGGTCAAGGCAGCGGACGGTTATTTCGGATGGGAAGAGTATGCCCCATTCGATGCCATAATTGTAACCTGTGCGGCAAATCATATACCCCCGCCTCTTACAAAACAGCTTAAAGAAGGAGGCAGGCTCGTCATACCACTGGGAAGCACAACCTATTACCAAACGCTAACTCTGATAACAAAAATAAAGGGCGAACTCGATGTTGAGCATATATCAGGCGTCGCTTTTGTCCCGATGGTTGGAGAGGTGGAGAAGGGGAGATGAAAAAATGTTAGCAAAAACCATAAGAATTAATGTTAGAAGCCAAGTATGTCTTTAATTATTGCCAGAAAGTTTTATGAAAAGCTCTATATTTTAGGAGATACAGAGTTAACTCTTAATAATCAGGAAAACCATGTCCTCATAAGTCTTCACCGAATAACCTCTTCCATCCGATTCTATTTGTATCATCCCATCCATGTCAGTGCGGTAGATTTTAGCGCCTGCATCTTTGTATCTTTTTAAAACTTTTTTATTCGGGTGATGGAATTGATTATTGTATCCAACGGAGAAGACAGCAGCCTCTGGATTTACAGCTTTTATAAATTCCTCTATGCTCGATGAACTGCTGCCGTGATGAGGAACTTTTATGATTGTAGATTTTAAAGCAGGGCTAAAGCCCTGTCCTAAAAGAAATTTTTCTGCATCCTTTTCTATATCGCCTGTAAATATGATAGAGAATTTGTTATATGTAATCTTCATCACAATGGATAAGTTATTATCGTGCCCTTTTGAGTATTGAGTATTGAGTTTTAGGTTTCGAGGTTTTTCTCTAAACTCTAAACTCTTAACTCTAAACTGGTTTGAGGGATGCAGTATCTCCACCTTAACCCTATTATCCGCATCTATCGTATCGCCCGATTTTAATATACGATAAGGGATAGCTTTTTCTCCGGCAATTTCATGCAGGTTTGTAAAGGTTAAATCCGACGATTCCTGTCCGCTGTCAAAATAAATTTTTATGCCCATCTCCTTCAAGATAAATGGAAGTCCGCCGACATGGTCGCTGTCTGGATGCGTGCCGATTACATAATCTATCTTTGTAATGCCTGTATCCCATAGATATGGCGCTACTACCATCCCTCCAATATCAAAATCGCCCAGCAATCCCCCGCCATCTATGAGCATGGTCTTTCCATTTGGAAATTGAATTAACGAAGACTCACCCTGGCCGACATCGATGAAAGTAACTTTTAGTAAGTGTTGAGTGTTGAGTGCTGAGTGTTGAGTTAAAACCAGGAAAGAAATAAAAAACAAAAAAACAGGCACGGTCCATATCTTTATCCACCTATGCCTCTTGATATTTAAAACCCCAAACAGGAGAGGATAAATCATAAAAATGGTCAATAGAGAAGGGGTCTGAACCCTTATCGAGTAATAGGGAATGTTTGTAAAAAGCCTTGCAATCTCAACCAGAATAAATGTTAAGAATACGGGGATAGTTATGAGAAATGAGGCGGCTTGTTCGCTGATAAACGACAGTATCGAAAAGAGCAGTGTAAGAGGGGTTATAAGGGATGATATAGGGATTGCTGCGATGTTCACAATCAACCCGATTATCGAAACAATATTAAAGTTATATACAATCAACGGCAGTGTTCCGGCAGTGGCGAAGATTGAAGAGATAATATAGTTATATAGCCATCGGTGTCTGGAAAGAAATCTTTTAGGCTGAGGTCCGAGGGCCGAAGGCTGAAGGCTAAATATCGAAAATCCATAGGCAATGGAAAGGACTGCAATAAAAGACAATTGAAAACCTATATTGAAAAGGGAAGGCGGATGCCATATCAAGATAATTATTGCCGATAGAGAAAGCGTGTTATATATATCGCCTTCTCTATATAGGATAAGGGATAATAGATATACCATTGTCATAATACCTGCCCTGACTGCCGAGGGGCTGTCGCCGACGAGTATGGAGTAATACAAAACGGGAAAAAGGGTGAAGAATGCGGCAAACCTTTGAACCGCGCCAATCAGAAACAACCGGCGGTAGAAGCTTAAGAATAGGAATGAGAAAAATTTCTTAAATATTAAAAATGATGTAAAAGCTACAAATCCTACATTAAGTCCCGACACTGCCAGCAGATGGGCAATACCGGTGGATGTGAATATATTTCTCATCTCTCTGGAGATTGCAGATCTCTCGCCAAAGACCATTGTCTTTAAAATTGCCGATTCTTCGGGAGGGGCATTTCTTTCCAAAAAAAGAGCTATTTTATCCTTTGATTTGTAGATAGAGGAAAAGATGCCCCCTTCATTCTTTTCTATTATCTCTATCTGGCTGCCTTTGCTTATGCCCCCTGTTACATAGATACCCTGGTCCTCCATATATTTTTTGTAATCGAATCCGCCCGGGTTCTTAAAGTTTCTTGGCGTCTTCAATCTTACATCTCTTATCCTTACCCTGTCTTTATAACCGGCGCCGGTTGTATCTCTATATAAGGTAATTCTTACTTTTCCTGCGGCATCTCTATCGGACACCTTATCCGCATCTATATAGAGCCTTGTCCTGTTTTCAAAGACCTCCGGCGATTTATATAAAACACCTTCGATAACCGTTTTTTTGTCCGGTATAAGATTGGAGATGTGGTTATCGGGCAGGGTCATAGACCGGTAATTTATTGCAACTGCGCCCGCAAGAATAAAAGCAGGAAGCAGGAAGTAAAAAGCAGGAGGCTTTTTAGCGCCTATAACATGGAGGATAAGTCCAATAGATAGTGTAACAATTATAAATATGGTTAAATGGATGAGATGAAGGGGGAGGTATCTGCCGAAGAGAATGCCGGCCATGTAGAATAGCAGGATAGAAATGACAGGCTTTTTCATATAGAGGAGAGAAGATTCATTGCCTTGTCCAATTGTGCGTGGCTGCCCAATATAATTAAAAGGTCCCCCGGCTCAATCTTTAAATTCGGGTCCGGATTTACCTTTACCTCCCCCTTTCTAACGATAGCTATTATAACCGCCCCTGTCTTATGCCGGAGGTCAAGCTCTTTCAGGTTTTTTCCTTTTGCCGTCGAATCTTCGGTAATCAGATAATTTTCCGTAGTGGTCATTAAGAGATAGTTATACAGGTCTTTAAGTTTTTCATGGGAGATAGAGAGTCCGCGAAACATGCCGTAACCGTCCATTCGTATCATGCCCACATACCTGCTTATAAGATTCCCGGGGATGTTATACTCTTTTAACACCCTCGAAAATATCTCGACCGAGGTCTCGAAATCCATAGGAATAACCTGATTTGCCCCAAGACCCATAAGGTCTTCCACCTCCGAGGCATAGAGCGTCCTAGCAATAATATGAATATTCGGGTTCATCTGCCGCGCTATATGAATCCCCCTGCGTATTGACAGGGGATCGGATATTGCAAATACTATAATCTTCGCCCTTTCGATTCCTGCCTTATGGAGTATCTCCTTGCTTGTCACATCCCCATAACTTATCGGAATGCCTGCGGACTTTCCTGCATTTATCCTTTCGGTATTTATCTCGATAACGATATAAGAAATACGGGTCTCTTTTAAAACCTGAGTGAGGCTCCTTCCATTCAAACCGTAACCGGCAATAATGACATGATTATTCATTGCGCTTCCCTCGCCTTCCCCCCACCCTTTTTCCGGGGCGGAAAAAAGAGACTGCAGTTTAAGGGAGAGATTATACGAGACATTAATCAGCAAAGGCGCAGCTATCATGCTTAGAATGGCCGAGATTAGAAAAGTCTGAAAATCGTCGTTTCCAATCAATTGCAAACGCAGCCCGGCTTCCGCCAGCAGAAAAGAGAACTCGCCTATCTGGGCAAGCCTCAAAGCGGAGATAAAGGCGATCCGGAGGGATTTCTGAAACAGCACGACGGAGATAAGCGTCAGAAGGATTTTTAACAGAACAATGCCTGCGGTCAGACACAGCAGATATATTAAATGGTCGGAGAGGTAATAAATTTTAAGGAGCATGCCGATGGATATAAAAAAGATGCTGCTGAAGAAATCTCGGAAAGGCAATATCTCCACCACCACCTGATTGCTGTATTCTGATTCCGATATAATCAATCCCGCAATAAAAGCGCCCATAGCGAGGGACAATCCGAAATACTGGGTCAGCCATGCCGTTCCAAGACACAAGAGGACTACAAAGAGGAGCAGAAATTCCCTGCTCTTTAATTTAACTACCTGATGCAGAAGGGTCGGCACAAGAAGACGGGATGCAAAGAATATAACCAATAAGGCGGCCACTGCCTTAAGGAGCGTCATGCCGATAACCTCTAAAGATGCATCCCCTGCGCCTGCGAGGACAGGGATAAGGAGTATCATCGGAACGACACAGAGGTCTTGAAACAGGAGAATGCCGACTGAAAATTTACCGTGCGGAGAATCGATCTCGCCTCTGTCCGCATACATCTTCAGGACAATTGCAGTGCTACTAAGAGAAATCAGAAATCCGAAAAAAATGGACTGCTGTAATGAATAACCTGCCGAATACGCAATAATTAAGATGCCGATAATTGTCAGGACAACCTGAATCCCCCCGCTCCCCACGATTGTCTTTATATTTCTTGTCATTCTGGTAAGAGAGAACTCCAGACCAATCGTAAATAATAAAAGCGCCACCCCGACTTCCGACAAGGTCTTTACGGCATCTATCTCGAAAATCAGCCTGATGCCGTAAGGTCCAATCACTACGCCGGTAATCAGATAGCCGATAATTGCCGGCAGCTTAAGCTTGTGGAAGGCAAATGTAATCGGAAGCCCGACGGCAAGGATAATTATCAAATCTCTCAATAACGGAAAATCGTTCATATCGCTAATTATACTTGTCCCTTTGAAAAAAGGGAACAGCCTTTTTATTATAAAAAATTTAAAAATCTGATATACTGATAAAAATTTATTAGTCATTGGTCATTAGTCATTGGTCATTGGTCATTAGTCATTGGTCATTAGTTATTAGTTGATTTAATGAGAGGAGCAAAATGATATGTCCGAGAAATTGAAGAGGACTCACAACTGCGGGGAACTTAGCGGAAGCAATGGAGGCGAGGCAGTGGTGCTTGCAGGGTGGGTTCACAGCCGGAGAGACCACGGCGGATTGATATTTATAGATTTAAGAGACAGGGAAGGAATTACACAGGTAGTGGTAAACCCCGAGATTGATAAAATAGCGCATAAAAAGGCACATGAGATAAGGAGCGAGTATGTGCTTGCAGTCAAGGGAAAGGTGGTTAAAAGACCCGAAGGCACCATAAACAAAAAGATAGGCACGGGAGAGATTGAGGTCGTAGCGGAAGACATGGAAATTTTGAATGAATCGAAACCCCTTCCGTTCCTGATAGAAGAGGGCGAAGAGGTATCCGAGATGCTGAGACTGAAATACAGATACCTCGATTTAAGGAGGCCCTCGCTTAAAGATAATATCGTCTTGAGACACAGGGTCGTAAAAAAGGTAAGGGATTTTCTTGACGGCAAGGGTTTTCTCGAGATAGAGACCCCATTTCTCACAAAAAGCACGCCAGAAGGCGCAAGGGATTATCTTGTCCCGAGCAGATTGAACCCCGGCAAGTTTTATGCGCTTCCGCAATCCCCTCAATTATTTAAACAGATACTGATGGTTGCGGGATACGAGAGATATTTTCAGGTGGTCCGGTGCTTCAGGGACGAGGATTTAAGGGCGGACAGACAGCCTGAATTTACCCAGATAGACCTTGAGATGTCTTTTATAGACAGGGAAGACCTATTGCCTCTCATGGAGGAGATGATGTATGGGATATTCAAATCGGCGATTTCCGTCGAGATACCGCGGCCGTTTCCTGTCTTGAGTTATCGAGAGGCTATGGACAGGTTCGGCAGCGACAAGCCCGATACGAGATTCGGGCTGGAATTAAAGGATATAAGTTTGCCTGCCTCAAAATCGGATTTCAAGGTCTTTGCCGATGCAGTAAAAAACGGCGGAGAGGCAAGAGGGATTAATGCAAAGGGGTGCGCCGATTTCTCAAGAAAGGATTTGGACGATTTGACGCAGGAGGCTTCGGTATTCGGGGCGAAGGGGCTTGCATGGATTAAGATTACCCCCGAAGGCGCTCAATCTCCGATAGCGAAGTTTTTTAAAAAGGAGATTCTCGATGAAATTGTGGATACAATGGATGGAAAACCGGGAGACCTGCTCCTCTTTGTTGCAGATAAGCCCAAGATTGTTTTCGATTCTCTCTCCCATCTTAGATTGAAGCTCGGGGAAAGGCTAAAACTGATAGATGAAAATAAATTCAATTTTCTGTGGGTGACGGATTTTCCGCTGTTAGATTGGGATGCAGAGGAAAAAAGATGGGTTGCGATGCACCATCCCTTTACATCGCCTGTGGATGAAGACATCCCTTTGTTTAAAACCGGGCCGGGAAAGATGAGGGCAAAGGCTTATGACCTGGTATTGAACGGCTCCGAAGTCGGAGGGGGGAGTATAAGGATACACAGGGGAGAAATTCAAAGGCAGATGTTCGATGCCCTTGGATTATCGGATGAAGAGGCAAAGGCAAAATTCGGGTTTTTGCTCGAGGCGCTGGAATACGGGACTCCGCCGCACGGCGGTATCGCCTTAGGACTCGACAGGCTTATGGCAACGCTTACAAAATCGAAATCCATACGTGATGTGATAGCCTTTCCAAAAACTCAAAAGGCAGTATGCCTTATGACCGATGCGCCTTCGGATGTGGAAAAGAGGCAGTTGAAGGAACTTAGTATCAAGCTCGATGCCCCATAAAATACAATTACGAATTATGAATTACGAATTACGAATTATACGAATTAAATAACTTTCCTCAATTCTTAATTCGTAATTTTTAATTCGTAATTCATAAATATTAGGAGTCTGTGTAAGTCTGTGGCAAAAAGTATTCTACATGAAAAAAATAATAATCTTTCTATTAATCCTATCGGTTATCCTATCCCTTGCCTTCTTTGGATATAAATCCTACTACAAAAAGGGGAATTCGCCTGTAATGAAAACAGCCGAAGTCAAGAGAGGGGATATGTTAATAGCCGTCGAGGCAACCGGCTCTGTGGAGCCGAAATTCAGGGTAGAGGTAAAGTCAAAGGCGAGCGGGGAGATTATTCATTTTCCCTTTGAAGAGGGGGATACGGTTAAGACAGGCGAACTCATCCTGAAAGTTGACAAATCCGACGAGGAGAGAAATGTGGCAAGAGAAGATGCAAACATACTTACCCTTCGGGCAAAGCTGGGGCAGGCAAAGGCTGCTCTCGACCTGCAGAAGATCGAATACGAGACTTCAAAAAAGAATACAAAGGCGGATATGGATTCTGCGTTTCTGAGCCTCGACGATGCCGAAGTAAGGCTGAAGAGAAAAAATGAGCTTTTTAACGAAAAACTCATTGCCAGAGAGAGCCTCGATGAAGCGCAGATTGCTTATGACCTGTCAAAGACAAAACTTGAGCAGGCTAAAGCCCGGCTTGAATCATTGAAGGGCATAGAACAGAGCGTAAAGATTAAAGAGAAGGAGATCGAATTAATCGAAGGGGAGATAAAAAAGGCGGAGATATCCATGGAACAGGCAAAGGAGAGATTAAATGAAACAGAGGTTACGGCGCCGCTGGCCGGGATTATTATAGAAAAAAAGGTTGAAAAGGGGCAGATTATATCCTCGGGAATATCAACGGTTACCGGAGGCTCTCACCTCGCCACCATTGCGGATATGAGCAGCATATTCGTTGTGGCGGATGTTGACGAAACGGATATTGGAAAAGTGAAAACAGGGCAGGAGGTCATGCTTACGACGGATGCCTACCCCGGCAAAATTTTTCATGGAAGGGTTGACAGGATTGCGCCTATGGGTGTGGAGGAGAACAGGATAATAATCTTTAAAGTCAGGACAGAGGTTACGGGAGAAGGGAGGGAACTTTTAAAAACCTCCATGACTGCAAATGTGCAGATAATCATCGAGATAAAGGAAAAGGTTCTGCAGATTCCGGATGAGGCTCTGCGGGAAGGGAATGGAAGCCATTTTGTCTATGTTATGAAAGACGGCAATCCTGAAATGCGGAAGATAAAGAAAGGCATAGGAAATGGAATATATACGGAGATTACAGAAGGTCTTTTCGAAGGCGAAAAGGTGGTTATAAGCAGTTTTTCAGGAGAAAAAAATGCCAAAACAGCGCCTCAAAATCCGGCACGGGGAATGAGGATGTTAAGATAAACTTTTAAAAAAACCTCTAAAATCCCATCAGCCTTTCAAAGCCGTCCCATAGAATCTTTCTCGCCTCCAGACTTTTCATTGCCCCTTTTTTTATCATATCATGGCTCTCCGCACCATGAATGTAGTTTTTTAAAATAGTTGTTGCCGCTTCTCCATGCTCCACATCGAGAATAATATGAGATGTCCAGTATTCCATGTCATCCTCTTTTATGGAGATGCTGTTTTGAATCCCATCCACTATCTTTTTAAACATGGCGGGTATAACCCACTCGACACCGGGACCCACAGCGCCCAGTCCGATAAGAAAAGGCTCATATCTCGTAAGCATTGTAAGACGGTCGATGAAATTTGTTACCTCCGGGATAGGCTTGAATTTTTTCCAATCTTCTTTTTTTAATCCCAATCCCTTCAAAAATTTTCTGAAAAGGGCAGGATGTGTTTTTTCGGGGGATAGATTCCCATATTCATCCATCAGATTTTTAACCATCAGCATCCTGTCTTTTTCATGGGGGATCCTGGGAATAATGTTGGCAATATAGTGGGAAAACATCTTTGCATGCCGATAGTAATGGAGGGCGAATATTTTTATCCGCTCTTCGCTCAAATTGCCTTGAGAAAATTTCTTTAAAAACGGATGATTTACCGCCTCGTGCGAGAAGATTTCATCTTTTAATTGGCGGAGGAAATCATCGCCGCTCTTTTCTTCCAATACTGTCTCCTCCTGAAGGCCGGTATGAAACTCCATCGTCCCTTCCCATAGTTTTTTAGCCCCTTCAATCAAATCCGGGGTTATTTCCTGCAATCCCTTCTTTTCGGCCAATGATTCAATCTCTTTTATTACCATACCCCTTACAAACGGCGGTATTCGTTCAACCTTTGCATCGGCATCCTTTGTCCATATAAATCTCTTTCGAACCTTTGCAGACCCTTGTCCCCAGTAGTCGTATTTTTCCTGCATTACATCGGGGGTAACCGAGGAAATGCCTTTATTCCTTGCCGTTTCTTCTATCCTCCACTTTGTCATATCCCTCATGAATCCTTCCGGGATTTTTTTAAGCCTTTCTGCTGCGTCTGCGCTCCATTTCATTTCTCCGTCCGGCGCTTTGGCGGCGGCCTTATTATTATCACTCTGTTCAAAGTTTTCTTTTCCTGCGCCGCAAATCGGGCATTTATCCGGAGCAGCGCCGGAAGCTGTATATCCGCATACCTTACAGCGGAAAGAAGAAGCAGGTTTTGCTTCTCCCATCATCCCCCCCATTACCTTTCGCGCCTCTCCTATAGCCTCTTCCGCAATCTCAAGTGTTATATGGTCGATTCCCTTTTTAAGCGCAAAACTTTCAATTCGCGACTGACTCATATTCCTCATAAATCCCTGAGGAACCCGCTCAAGCCTTTTTTTCGCCTCGTCCGTCCAGATAATCTCCGGCATAATTACGCCCCTCCTTTTATACGAACTTTACAGTTCGCATTGCATTGTTTCTCGACCGCCCTTAATCTCTTAAAGTCTCCTTTAAAAGGCTCTGCGCCTTTAAGGGCGTTATAGAAAGATACGGCAAGATTTTTTTTAAGCAAACCAAAGGGATCGCCTTTGTTTAATGTATAATAGCAGTGTAATTTATCCTTTGTCATTCCCAAAACCCCTGTTCTTCTTAAAAGCGACAGATGTCTGGAGATTGTGGGCTGCGGCAGGCTAAGTGTATCCGTTAGACAGTTGACGCAGAGCAGGGAATCCTTCAGGAGCAATATTATCCTCAATCTAATCTCTTCGGAAAACGCAAAAAGTATATCCTTTACATCAGCCATGTTTAAAGCAGTATATTCGGATCTGTCTCTTATACACATCTCCGAGCCCACGAGACTAGGCATGATCTC
>CAYMMR010000025.1:0-16771 GCA_964391545.1 uncultured Nitrospinota bacterium
TTAATAATTGTTTAATGTTTAATATTATGAGATAATTTATATCATGTCAAGCAAAATTTATGGACTGCAGAAAGAGATAAGGAAGCTGCTGAAAGAAAAAAACGCCGTTATGCTCGCCCACAATTACCAGCGGGATGAGATACAGGAAATGGCGGATGTTACAGGAGATTCCCTTGCATTAAGCCGGACGGCGGCAAAGACGGATGCGGATATTATCGTCTTCTGCGGCGTTCATTTTATGGCAGAGAGCGCCTCCATACTTTCGCCCGACAAGACAGTCCTGCTTCCAAGAATCGAGGCGGGGTGTCCGATGGCAGATATGGTAACGGTCGGGAAGCTGAGAGAAAAAAAGAAGGAACTGCCGAATATCCCTATAGTCTGTTATGTAAACTCAACGGCGGATGTGAAGGCAGAGAGCGATATTTGCTGCACCTCTGCAAATGCGGTAAAGGTTGTAAATTCCCTTACAGATGCAGAACGTGTCTTGATGATTCCGGATATGAATTTAGCCTTATACGCTGCAAGATTCACAGCCAAAGAAGTTATCACTTGGAAGGGATTCTGCCCGACCCATCACCACCTCAAACCGGAAGATGTTCTTATTACGAAAAAGAGATACCCGAATGCGAAATTTGCGGCGCATCCGGAATGCGCTCCGGAAGTTCTCGATTTAGCCGACCATGTATGCAGCACATCGGGCATGTATAAATATGCAAAAGATTCAGGTGCAAAAGAGTTTATAATTGGAACGGAAGCGGGTATATTATACAGGCTTAGGAAAGAAAATCCCCAAAAAAAATTCTATCTCGCCTCCGACGACCTTATATGCCCAAACATGAAGATTACTACATTGGAAGATGTCTATGCTGCAATACAGGATATGATAAATATCGTTAAGGTTCCGGAAGATATAAGAATCCCCGCAAAAAAGGCGCTCGACAGGATGCTGGAGATACCGAGAGATTAAAAATGAAGTTGCAAGAGGCAAGATTCAAGATGCAAGTAAAAACTTGAAACTTGCAACTTGAATCTTGAAACTTCTAATGCCTGAACAAATAGAAGAGGCAATTTCTGAGGGAGAAAAGAGGTTCGAGCGATACAGGAGGACAATAAGCCTATTCCTTGGTCCTGTAGTATTTTTTTTAATCCTCTTTACCCCCCTCCCCTTTCTATCCAACGAAGCGCATAGGCTGAGCGCTGTTCTTGGACTTGTTTTGATATACTGGGTCGGCGAGGCAATTCCAATCCCTGCCACTGCAATTCTCGGTTCGATTCTCTGTGTCCTTTTAGGTGTAGCAAAATCTACGGTCGTATTTGCCCCATTTGCCCATCCCATTATATTCCTATTTATCGGAAGCTTTATGCTTGCGGAGGCAATGAAGGCGCATAAGCTCGATTACCGCATTGCACTGACCATCCTCTCGATACCATGGATTGGCAACAGTTATTGCAGGGTTTTCTTTGCAATCGCAGTTATACCGGTTTTCTTATCGATGTGGATAAGCGACAGCGCCACAACTGCAATGCTCTATCCCATTACACTGGGAATACTGTCAACAGTCAACCAATTGTCAGGGGGCAGCAGGACAAGGTTTGACACAGGGCTGCTGCTTACCATTGCTTATGCTGCGCTTATAGGCGGCATAGGGACGCCGATAGGAACCCCGCCGAATCTAATAGGAATAGGCATGATAGATAAAATCATCGGCATAAAAATCCCGTTTTTTTTATGGATGGTTATGGCTTTTCCCATAATGATTACTATGCTGATTCTGATGCTTATATATATGTTCTTAATCCACAAGCCCCCTGCAAAAGAGATTGACGGACTCTCTCTATTTATCTCTCAAAAGAGGTCCGAGATGGGCGGATGGAACAGGGGGCAGAAAAATACCTTATTCGCATTTATAACGGCAATCATTCTATGGACACTCCCCGGTATAATCGCTGCCATAGCCGGCTCGGATTCTAAAATTTACAAACTACTCGATGCCCATATCCATGAGGAGATTGTATCTCTCATAGCAGTTATGATTTTATTCCTCACTCCCATAGACTGGAAAAACAGAAAGTTTACCATTACATGGAATGAGGCGGTAAAGATAGACTGGGGGACTATAATTCTATTCGGCGGCGGGCTTTCCCTCGGCGGATTGATGTTTTCGACAAGATTGGCGGACTTCATGGGGAATATGCTCGTAAGATTTACAGGGGTGGATACACTTTGGGGAATTACTGCAGCGGCAATCGGACTTGCCATAATTACTACAGAGGTAACATCGAATACCGCAACTGCAAATATGCTCGTTCCTTTAATGATTTCCGTTGCCCAGACCGCAGGCGTCAGCGGAATACCGCCTGCAATAGCCGTATGCCTTGGCGCAAGCATGGCATTTATGCTCCCTGTCTCAACGCCGTCTAATGCAATAGTTTACGGCTCCGGAAGGGTGCCTATTACGAGCATGATAAGGGCAGGCATTATGCTGGATATAATCGGTTTTTTTGTCATATTGGCAGGGCTGCGAATTTTATGTCCGCTGCTTGGTTTAGTTTGATTCTAAACCAGCATCCTCTTAATTCCATCGATATTCCTCGCATCTATAAGGGAGATAATACTGTTTATAATTTCCTCGTCAATATCCCCTTTATTATATTCCTTTGCCTTTAGAACTTCACCCTTTGCCTGGTCGAAAAGGTTCAACAGGGCAAGACAGGCTGCATAGTTAAGCCTTATAATCGGGTTTTCCGGATCGAGCCTAATTGCCTCCTGATATGTATTATTAGCCATTACATAATCCCCGCTCCTCCTGAATGTAACGGCAATCTTGTTCTGGTAATCCGCCTGCACGGCTTTATCGCCTGCGCTTTTCTTGCTTACCTGATAAAGGACGGTCCTTACCTGTGCATTATTCTTTTTTATAATATCGAGGAGATAGCGGTCCTCGGAATCCTCTTTTATCTTTTTTAAATCGGTAAAATCCGCGGCATTAGATTTCTTCAATATCTTTTGAGCCATCTTCATTGACTCGTTGGTAATATCGAGAATATCTTCTTCGTCTATCCCGGAAACACCTTCGGTTACAGCCTTTTTTGAGGCATCCTCAAAATATTGCATTGCAAGGTTATACTGGTTTTCCATTGCATATATCCGTCCCAATTGATAGGAGTAAGCAAATTCTTCCGGAAACAATCTAATCAATTTAATCAGATATTCCTTTGCCCTTTTATAATCCCCCTTTTCAATAGAAATCTCATAGAGGACATAATTTGCCTTCCAGAAATCGGGGTTCTCGCCGTAGGCGCTGTCGAGGTTTCTTTCTACATTCTCGAGTAAAAAGTTATTTTTCCCCTCCTCGTCCGTCAGCCCGGTCTTTATTGCATCATAGGCGGATGTTCCCCTTGCCGTTTTATATAATTTTTCCTGTATCTCTTTCAGCCTTTTATTGCTCTCTTTCCAGAAATTAAAATAAATCTCTCCCAATAACGCATCCAGACGATAGGCTTGAATATCCTTTTTTTCCCACTTAATCTTGCTGATCTCCGCCGCTATGCTGGAAATCCTTCGAAAATCCCTTGTTTCGATAATATCCATTGCCTTCATCTCGATATCCATATACACTATATTTCTTTCGATATATTTGGACAGATTCGATATTGTTTCCGTAATAAAGTTATCATTATTGCTCTTCAGGATATAAATCAGCGGGATATGCCTGGCATACCTCATATACTGTTCCACGACACCCTTGTCGGTTTCATTGGAATAAAGGATAAACGGTGTCTTCCATAAAGCCGGAACGGAATCGAACTCCCTTATTATCCTCAGGCTTGTAATATCTCCTTTAAAATAGACATCTGCAATAATCATATCTATAGAGACTTCGGAATTCAAGGCAGACCGAACCTTCTCGATAACATTATTCGGAGCGGCAAAATCGAGTATCTTTTTTTCATCATACCCGACCGCCTTCAGGCATCTCCTCATCTTGAAATTGGTCTGTTTGTATGGGTCAAGAAGTATTATCATATAGTCTCGATTATATCTGCATTATCATACGCCTCTTTTAATATGGACAGGGCGTCATGGGATAAATCCAGAGATGAAGAGCCTATTTTTAAAGAAAGGCGCAGCTTGCCGCCTTCTTCCGCTCCTCCAGCTTCCCCTGTTCCTGAAGCGGGAAATAAAGGGGCGGCTTTAAGGGCATCGAGAATTCTGTTAATCACTATTTTTGCATCCTCTTTTTTACAATAAGAGAGCATAATGCCTATATTATTCTCATCGATACGGCCTGCGAGGTCGGAATCCCAGCGGATAGAGCCGGCTATAATATTCCCGATTGTATTCAAAACAAATTTTTGCTCATTCAGAGAAAGGCCGCGCTCCGATTCTCCATCCTGTTCTCCATATGCTTTAAAATTTATTACAATAACATCGAGTGGAAATTTGTGGCGGCGGGAGCATGAAATCATCATCTTAAGCCGCCTCATAAAATAAGGAGAATTATAGAGAGTCGTCGAAGGGTCTGTAATGGCAGATTCAATATCATTATTTATATCAACCATAGTAACTTATGAAAAAATTTTATAAGCGAAGAAATTTTTCTCTCACTTCCGTTAATTTTTTTTGCTCTATTTTTAAAATATTGCGGAACAAAAGAAAAATTAAAAAGTCGTTCGAGAAAAGTTTCTTCGCTATTATTACATTTTTCGATTTATTCGGCTCAGGTTTTTATCATAAACGATAAGCTGTCAATTTTCAAGTTTTAGATAACTTCAAAAATACATCCACAATTCGCGGGTCGAATTGGCTGCCGGAGCATTTTTTTAACTCCCCTACTATCATATTCATAGAAAGCCCCTTTCTGTATGGCCTGTCTGCGCCCATTGCATCCACGCTGTCTGCAACGCACATAATCCGGGCAGGCAAAGGTATCTCCTCGCCTTTCAATCCGTCGGGATAACCCTTTCCGTCATACCTCTCGTGGTGATGTCTAACAATCGGTATGACATGCCTTATCTGTTTTATGGGAGTCAGTATCTCCGCCCCTTTTATAGGATGCTGTTTTATTAACTCAAATTCCTCATCCGTCAATTTTCCCGGTTTATCGAGGATTGTCTCGTAAGTGCCGAGCTTGCCTATATCGTGCAGCAGTCCTCCCAATTCAATATCTTTTATTTCCGAACTTGAAAAACCCATCTTACTTCCTATATCAACTGCATATCTTGTAACCCTATCCGAATGTCCGGCAGTCCACGGAGATTTGGCATCTATGGCAGAGGCAAGGGACTTCACCGTTCCAATGAATAGATCCTTCAGGTCTATAACAAGCCTTGCATTTTCCAATGCAACGCTTATCTGCGCCGCAATCTTTTCCAAAGTCGAGAGGTCTTCGGGGGTATAGGCAGCAGCCCTCTTGCTGCCGATAATAAGCATGGCAATTATTTCGCCTTTAACGATTAACGGAGCTCTTATGTGAGAGCGATAGCCTTCATTCAATAACTTCATCTCTAAGGGGAGGAGCTTCTTTTCCTGTGAAATGTCGGATACAAATTGATGCCTCCCTGTCTTTATAACCTCCGATGCAGAGGTGTCGCCGAACGGAACCAATCCGCCCTTTAATGTAAAACTTATCCCGAACCCTGCCTTGTAAACAAACCCTCCCCTTTCTCTATCCACAAGCAGAACAGCCACACGGTCGGACGAAATGATCTTTGCTGTCATTCTTGCAGCGATTTCAAGAATATCTTCACTCTCCAGAGTGGATAAGATATTCCTGTCTATCTCGTGCATTACCTGTATGGTCTCGATTTTACGCGAAAGCTCCATTGCCCTATCAACGGATTCCCTGTGCAGCCTCGACTGCTCGAGTGCAATAGACACCTGATTAGTAATCCCCTCCATAACCTTCATATCCCTTTCTGTAAATTCACGGGGTTTCTTATAAATTCCAATAATCAATCCGAGATAATCGCTGCTCCCGATAAGCGGGACTGCAATTGCAGTGTCAAATTCCGGAAGATAGCCAAAAGAGGATTGAAGGATATTTTTATCCGAAATTATTACAGGTTTTCTCCCTTCCATTGCCTTTTTAATAAAATCCGTTTTCTCATCAATCGTCTCTGTCATAAACATCGCCGTCATACTCTGTTCGAGTCCATAAGACTGCCATGGCTTAAAGTTCGCTGCATCTATATCGTAGATATATGAGAAACATATATCGCATCCTGTAATCTTTCTGCCGCAGTGAACCACCCGCGCCATCATTTTATCCATATCTATAATATTGGCGACTGCATCATTAATCTCCAGGAGATGTGTATTAAGCTCTATCTCTTCCCTTAGCTTCTCATCTGCCTTTTTGCGCTCCGTAATATCCCTGACGATTCCCGTAGCATGCCACTCCCCTCTTATCTTCATGGCAGAGACAGACAACTCAACAGGAAATTCTGCGCCGCCCTTACGCACTGCCATAAGCTCAAGTGTTTTACCGATAACTATGCCTATCCCTGTCTTAAAAAAAAATTCTAAGCCCTCCTTTGCTTTTTCGTTATCTCTTTCAGGAACAATAAGGTCGTGCAGGCTCTTGCCAGCAACTTCATTTATCTGGTATCCGAATATATCCTCCGCCCTTTTATTCCAGAAATATATTGTGTCAGGGGCTTTCAGGCAGATAATGGCATCGCCCGCAGACTCCGTAACCGTCCTGAACCTTTCTTCGCTCTCAATAAGGGCATTTATTGCCCGCTCGCGCTCGCGGCGCTCCTTAATCTCGCTCAACGCCCTCCGCACTGCCGGGGCAAGCTTTGATATTCGGTTTTTATAAACATAATCAACCGCCCCGTTTTTGAGGGCTTCAATCGCCACCCCTTCCTCGATTGTCCCGGAAACAAAGATAAATGGAACTTCGGGACACATTTCCTTAACAATAGAGAGCGCCGTCATACCGTCAAATGACGGGAGGGTATAGTCTGCCAAAATAATATCCGGAGAAAAATCTTCGAACGACTTTATAAAGGACTCCTTTAAAAAAACCCTCTTTAAAGAAAAAGGTATCTTAGTCCGACGCAGCTCCTCCTCGAGCATCTCTGCATCGGCCATATTATCTTCAAGCAAAAGTATGCGGAGTTCTTTGGTCATGAATAGCCCCTTATGAATTCGAGATTTTTTGTATTGACATAACATCTGCTATTATTTATCATTTCAATATGAAGACTATGGAAATATCGGATATTGACGAAATGATTCTCAATCTTCCGGAGGAAAAAATTCGGGAAGTCAGGGATTATGTGGGCTATCTCCTTGAAAAGGAAAAGAAGCGAAAAGCCTTTGAAGAACGGGTGCTGAAGGCTGAAAAGGAGCCGGGAATAATCTGTAATTCTGTGGAAGAGGCAATGGATGCCGTTTTCAACGCCCCGGACGACGACGAGGCTTGATTTTTTTCTATCAGCGCTGCCCCTTCACCCGGCAATGTAAAATAAAACGCCGCTCCTTCATTGACTTTGCCCTCAGCCCATACCCTGCCGCCGTGCCTGTGGATTATCCTCTTGACAATGGCAAGCCCTATCCCCGTCCCTTTAAATTCATCTTCTCCGTGCAGCCTCTGAAATACACCGAATAATTTATCCGCATACTTCATATCAAATCCAACACCATTGTCCTTTATATAACAAACATTCTCCTTTCCTTCGGATTTACAGCCGATTTCAATAACAGCCGTATCTTTTGGCGCAGTAAATTTAACGGCATTGGATATGAGATTTACAAAAACCTGCCTGAACATAGGCAGGTCTCCATGGACAGAAGGCAATTCCTTGACATCGAATCGCAGAGTGCGGCTGTCATTCATTACTTTTATCTCCTCTATTAATTCCCCGATAAGCTCATTCATATTGATTTCGGAGAAAATCATATCCTTTTGTCCGGTTCGGGAAAAGAAGAGGAGGTCGTCAATCAGCCGCTCCATCCTCTGTGCGCTGTCTCTGATTCTATTTAAAAGCTGCCTCCCCCTGTCATCGAGCTTATCGGCATAATCTCTTAAAATTATCTGCGAAAAGCCCTCTATAGGGCGGAGGGGCGCTTGAAGGTCGTGGGATACGGAGTATGAAAATGCCTCGAGTTCCTTATTTAAATATTCAAGATGCTTTGCATAATTCTCCAATTCCCTATTCAGATTTTTCAAGACATCCTCTTTTTCTTTATATTCCTTTAAGTCATGCCCGGCTATGCTGATAATAAAACCAATGCCTAAGCAGACAAAATTAACCGCTGTATTAAGCGCCATAGGTATCGTGGTTCCGCCGTAAAGCAAAGGGGCTCCGTAAATATAACCTAAAGCAAAGACCAATCCTATCAAAGTCTCCGCAATAGCAGGTATCTTTGCTAAAAGATATACAGACTGCCTGCTTTCCGGAAAGGAAATTAGAAAAAG
The DNA here is from genome assembly GCA_964391545.1 of uncultured Nitrospinota bacterium. GTDB lineage: Bacteria > Nitrospinota > Nitrospinia > UBA9942 > UBA9942 > JACQEW01. Next base: position 8,430 of record CAYMMR010000025.1, read on the forward strand.
CGTTAATCCCGATAGAAAAAAATTAATGGATGTAGGTAGAGCCATTTTGCCTACAGGTATAAATCCGAGAAGCTCGTCTGGAAAGCTAAAAAACCAAAAATCAACTTTCAAATCGATATTAAAAGAAAATTCAATAAATCTAAAAGCGGAAATAATCATAACAGGAATCGTGCATAACCTGACAAACAAATAACTCCATGATTTTTCAAGGAGAAAGATATAAAGAGAAAAACCGAGGGCAATAAAGAGGAGGGCGGTATTCGGCGCCATCGGTATGTAATCGGAACGAACACCGGTAAGCTGACGCAAATCCGTAAACCAGCCTATCAGCGCGATTACGGCTATAAATACAGCCAGCATCCCGCTTAGTTGAGCAATAATCTTTAGAGAATGAATCAGTCTTTTGGTTTTAATATCATCGTCCATAGTTTTATACAATTTTCCTTTTCGATAAAAATAGCAACAAAATCAGCAAGATTTAGCAATATTTCTATGTTAATTTCTTAACACTTGGTTATAATATAATCCCCGATTTGCCTTTTGTCAACCCCTTTCAAAAAAAAGAAAAAGCTTGATTTTTAGTATTTTATTTTTTATTAGTATGCAAGACATTTGCGAGACGGGCTAAAAAAACTTCTACAAATAATAAAGGGTGGAGGTAAAAAAATATGGAAATAGAATATGATAAAGAAGCCGATGCGCTCTATATACAGTTAAGAGAGGCATACGCTGATGATAACATAGATATAGAGGAAGGAATTACTATTGACCTCAATGAGAAAAGACATGTTGTCGGTATAGAGATACTCGATGCAAGCAAAAAGTTATCCCTTAAAGACATAGTAAACATAACTATCGAAAATCTTCCTATTGAAATGCCTGATACTGCAGCTGCTCGATAACCAACTATAATCCCTATTTTACATCTTCATCTCTTGCAACTCCTTTGCATTTACAACTGCGTAACCATTGGCATCGTTATTGAAATAGGCATATACATCCATACCCTTTCTGATAAAGCCTTTCATTCTTTCACCACAAAGACACAAAGTTCACAAAGAAAATAAAAAACGATTAAAGGGAAAAGAAGAAAAAATAATTTTATTTTTTTCTACATTTCTCCATCTTCTCCTTTCTCCTTTATCTTCTTTGCGCCCTTTGTGTCTTTGTGGTTAATCAGATTTCTGTTCCTCAAAATCTATCTTCAGGAGATGGGTTGCGCAGGAGATGCAGGGGTCGTAATTCCGGACTGTCTGCTCGCATTTCCATGTCAGGTCTTCTTTTGGCATGCCGATGTTTTTTGTTACAAAATTGCGGAGGTCATCCTCGATTATTCGCTGGTTCTGAGATGTAGGAGGAACAATCTTTGCGTCGTTAATCAAGCCGTCTGCGCCGATACGGTAACGGTGATAAAGCATTCCCCTCGGCGCCTCCGTGCATCCAAAACCAAATCCCCCTTTGCCCCCTTTTGATAAAGGCGGTTGGGAGGGGATTTCGATATAAGGCTTATCCGGAGGCTCGTATTGATTTATAATACGCAGCGCCTCGTCGCAGGCATAGAGTGTCTCTACAGCCCGGACTATAATACTTTTAAAGGGGTTACGGACTTCGGGAAGAACTCCAACTTCTTTAGCAGTATCTCTGGCAATAGGAGATAATTTGTCGAAGTTTAAATTAAACCGCGCCATTGGCCCTACAAAATATGCTCCCCTCCCTTTAAGAACGGAATGAAGCGCATTGGAATGGGAGACATGCTCCTCTTCAAAGGAAAACTCATATTCCTTTACGGCAATATCGAGTCCTTTATTTGAAACAACCCTGCCCTCATTAAATGGATATTCGTCAGGATGCCGTAAAGATACAAATTCATAATCCTGCTCAAAATCAGGGAATGTAAGTGCGGCTGCCCATTTAACGGTCTCGATGGCAGCATCCCTCGCCCATTTTAATTTTTCGGCAAGCGGCGCAAACTCCTTCTTAGACGGGACACGATAAAAACCTCCGACACGAACATTAACAGGATGAATCTCTCTCCCGCCGAGCAGCGCCACAATATCATTACCCGCCTTCTTTAACTGAAGTCCCTTTTTAACGACATCGGGATAATCCTTTGCCAATTGAATGGCATCTTCGTATCCGAGAAAATCCGGCGCATGCAGCATATAAATGTGCAGGACATGACTTTCGATCCACTCTCCGCAATAAATCAACCGGCGAAGCTCCCGCAATTGTCCGCCAACCTCGACTCCAAAGGCATTCTCCATTGCATGCACGGAACTCATCTGGTATGCAATCGGACATATACCGCATATCCGGGAGGTAATATCCGGGGCTTCGGAATATTTCCTGCCGCGAAGAAATGCCTCGAAAAATCTCGGCGGCTCGAAGATATTAAATTTTACCTCTGAAATCTCCCCGCCTTTAATTTTTATGAGTATAGCCCCCTCCCCTTCTACACGGGCGAGGTAGTCTACTTTAATGGTTTGATTTTTCATAATAAAACAAAGGTAAAGGCATAGGTAAAGGTAAAGATTTTTCCTCTACCTTTTCCTCTACCTTTGCCTTTATCTGCTTTATCTATTTCTCCTGTGCGTCGCTCTCCTTACGAAACTGCTCTGCATAAGCATTGAACCCTCTAAACGCCAGCATTGTATCATACTTAGTCTGTCCCGATTCGATAATATGTTTGCTTAACGCCTGTGTATTGGGGCTTTCCATCGGACCAAAACAGCCGTAGCAGCCGCGGTTATACGACGGGCAGATAGCCCCGCAGCCTGCATGCGTAACGGGCCCGAGACAGGATATGCCCTTAGAAACCATTACGCAGATATTGCCCTTAAGCTTACATTCAATGCAGACGCTGTGAGCCGGAATATTCGGTTTGCGGTTATTTAAAAGTGCGCTAATGACCTCGATAAACTGATATTTGTTAATGGGGCAGCCTCTCAATTCAAAATCCACATGAACAAAAGAGCTTATCGGCAGCGAACGGTCAAGGGTAGAGATATACTCCGGCGTTGCATATACAAAACGGGTAAACTCTTTCACATCTTTCCAGTTGCGGAGCGCCTGAATACCGCCTGCAGTCGCACAGGCGCCGATAGTAATCAAACTTTTGGAAATCTTGCGAACCTCCCTTATACGCTCGACATCATGTGGTGTCGTAACGCTCCCCTCGACAAAAGTAACATCATAGGGACCTTTCAGCATCCTCCTGCTCGCCTCGGGGAAAAATGCTATGTCAACGGCATTTGCAACGGCAAGCAACTCATCCTCCGCATCGAGAAGCGAGAGCTGGCATCCGTCACAGGAGGCAAACTTTAAAACAGCTACTTTCGGTTTTTTACTTTTCATACTTTATAAATTAGCCCCTCACCCCTCCCCTCTCCCCTCAGGGGAGAGGGGAGGTTGAGGGGTTTGTTCTTCGTGTTCATTAGTGTAAATTCGTGGCTGAATAATACCTATATTTCCTTCTTCTCCAAAAGATGGCTTACCTGCGGCAAGGCAAACACAGGCCCGTCTTTACAAACAAACTTAGGCCCGCACTGGCAGTGTCCGCACAGCCCGATGCCGCACTTCATATTCCGCTCCATCGAGATAAATATCTGTTCAGACGGCACGGCTCTCTGCCGAAGTTCTTGAATCGTGAACCTCATCATAATTTCGGGCCCGCATATCATTGCTATAGTCTGCAGGGCGTTTATATCGACATAAGAAAACAATTTCGTAACGACTCCGATATGCCCCTTCCATGATGAATCGCCGTGGTCAACCGTAACGAGTATATTTACATCCGGCAGCTTGCTCCATTGCTCCAATTCTACACGATAAAGCATATCCAGGGGACTGCGCGCGCCATAAAGCAGGATAATCCTTCCGTAATTTTTTCTATTGCGAAAAAGAGAATAAAGCACAGGACGCAGAGGGGCAAGTCCTATTCCCCCGGTAATAATACAAACATCCATTCCCTTAGATTTATCCATCGGCCAACCTGCGCCAAATGGGCCGCGAAGCCCGATAATATCCCCCCGCTTCAATCTCGAAAGGGCGCTTGTAACAAAACCAAGGCGATGAATAGTATGAACGATGGAGCTTTGTTTTGAAGGGTCGGAGCTAATCGAGATTGCCGACTCGCCAACGCCAAGGACATAAAGCATATTGAATTGCCCCGGAAGAAATCGAAATGCGCAATCATCCCCGCCGCCCGGCTCGAGCGTCAAAGAAAATGTGTCCTCCGTATCCCACACAATCTTGCGGATAACGGCAGGCTGCGGCATCATTGTGTCAATATAGGTTTCAGATTTCATATCATTAAATGTAGCTTTTAGCTATAAGCTATAAGCTATTTTCCATAAACATCCAGCAATTGCAATCTTGTTGCTTTTAGGTTCTGCTCGAGAACCTGAGAAAACCGCTTAATCATCTCATAACCGAAATCATGGTCTGTCTCGCATTTTGTGCGGAGGCATTTGCCGTCAAAGGTAAAGGCGCGGACATCTTCAACCGCACAGGCATCGAAATGCCAGCGGTAAGGCGAAATCAGCCACGACCATCCAAGCACCTCGCCGGGACCAACGGTCTGAACACGGAGAATGCCTTTTTTGCCTGCATGGATTTCAAGGGCAACCCTGCCTGTCCGGATAAGGTAAAATTTGTTTGCATCTTCGCCTTCATGAAAAATATAGCTTCCCTCCGTAAACCTCACATTAGCAACGCATGAAAGCAGCACCTGAAGATGCTGTTCGCTTAGATCGCCGACAAATGGATGTTTCTGCAAAATCTCTCTAAGTCCTCTCGTTTCCATAATAACCTCCCAAATTTAAGGTTAAGAGGTAAAAAGGTGAAGAGGCAAACAGGTTTAAACCTCTTAGCCTCTTTACCTTTTAGTCTCTTCGCCCTTTAGCCTTTTTACCTCCTCCGTAATATCGATGCCTACGGGACACCATGTAATGCAGCGTCCGCAGCCTACGCAGCCGGAAGTCCCGAACTGGTCAATCCACGAAGCAAGCTTATGCGTCATCCACTGACGATAACGCGCCTTTGCCGACGAACGGAAATTGCCTCCGTGAACTTTTGCATAATCCACTGTAAAACATGAATCCCACCGCCTCCATCGCTCTGCATGAGCGCCAGATAAATCCGTAACATCTTCTACGGTCATGCAAAAACATGTCGGGCAGACAATAGTGCAATTGGCGCAGGTTAGACAGCGGCCCGCAACATCGTCCCATTGCGGATTTTCAAGATTCGAATATAGAAGCTCTTTAATGCCGGTCGTATCCATTGCCCTGCCCATCTGCCGCGCTGCCCCCTGTATCAGCCTCTCTGCAGTCTCAATATCGGACTGGACGGCATTGGCATGAGGGATTTCCCTGACTATATCTTCGCCCTTTTCGCTTCCAGCCTCAACAATAAAAAAATGTTCTTGCCCGTTTATCACTTCCGTCATAGAAATATCGAAACCCGAGCCGGCCTTTGGACCGCTGTTCATCGAGACGCAAAAACAGGTGCCGCCTGCCTGCGTGCAGTTGACCGCTGCAATAAAAGACCTCTCTCTCCGAAGTTTGTATATGGCATCGCTATACTGCTGATTACAAAAAATTTTGTCCTGTATTTTAATCGCCTGAAGCTCGCATGCCCTAACACCGATAAAGGCATATTGCGGGACGGCTTCAGGCAAATCCGTATTTATCTCAAAAGATTTCCCTTTTTTAGATGCGGTAAATAACTTTATCTTTGGTGGAAAAAGAAACTTCTTCCATGAAAAAGGGCCAACCGTATAGCCAAAACAGGCATTATCGCTTCGTTTTTTCATCCTGTAGGCCGCTGCCTCTTGTTCATCTGTCCACCCCGCAGGAAGCTCATCGGCAGAGCTTATCTCATCGTAAATTATACTGCCGTCACGGATTGCGGGGGCAACTACGGTATAACCCCGTCGTTTCAAGGAATCGAACAAGGTGTTTAGCTGCTGATATTCTACCCTAACAGGTGTATTCATATCTTTTCCTCAATCTTAACCTCAGTCTCAAATTTTCTTTTAATTATCTCCATCTCTCTATAAGTTCTTCGATGGTATAATCGCCGTCAATAATCTGCTGTATCATCGATTTGGCTGCCGGCGGGTCTGCCTTTGCCTCTTTTATTTTTATTATCTTATCCACAACTTTTAAGAAGACATCAACGACATCCGGGGCAAACTGTTTTTCTCTCTGCTCCTTTATATAATCGAGCGCCCTTTCAACGGGCCATGCAGCCTTATATACCCTCTCCGATGTAAGCGCATCGAATACATCGGTAACGGATACTATCATACCGGAAAGCGGAATATCATTGCCCTTTATTTTCATGGGATACCCGCTGCCATCCCACCTCTCGTGATGGCTGATTGCAATCTCTCTCGCAAACTCAAGGAGGGATATGGTCGTTCCGCTCAAAATCTTGCTCCCTATGATTGTATGAAATTTTATGATTTTAAATTCGTCGTCGGTCAATTTGCCGGGCTTAAGCAGTATGTTGTCGGGAATGCCTATCTTTCCCACATCGTGCATCGGAGCGGCATATTTCATCATAGCCCTCTCTTCCCTGCTCATTTCAATCTCCTGAACTATGATTTCCACAAAATCCGCTATCCTCTCGATATGTTTGCCTGTCTCGTTATCCCTGAATTCCGCTGCCTTGCCGAGCCTTATAATAACCTCGATCTGCGTCTGCTCCAGCATCTTAATCTTATCGAGAAGATTTTCCTGCATTATGCCCAATGACCTGTTTAAAAGCTCGTCATGCTCCTTTAATTTGAGCATGTTATAGACCCTCGTCTTAAGCTCTCCCATAAAGAACGGCTTTGTTACATAATCATCTGCGCCCAGAGAAAGGGCATTTACGATATTCTGCTGGTCGGATAGAGCGGAAATAACGATTATGGGAAAGTAATTTTTTTCTCTGCTATCCTTTAAGCGGTTTAATACATCGAAGCCGTTCATCACAGGCATCATCAAATCGAGCAGTATAAGGTCGGGCAAACCTTCTCCGTCTATCAAACCGAGAAGCTCCTTTCCATCCTGAGCCTTTTTAATGACAAGGTTTGTGTCGCCGCTGAAAATATCTTCTATGAGGTCAACATTCGTAGGAACATCATCGGCAACATAAATTCTTCTCTGCATTTACTCCTCCATTTTTGGATTTTATCCTAACATATTATTTTGGGTAATGCAAAAAGAACAAAGACTTGACAAAGACTTGATTTCACCGCAGAGACGCAAAGGTCGCAAAGGAAAAAAGAAAACAAAAAGATTTAAACAGGGATATACAGGATGGACAGGATAAGATAAATAAAAATCCTGAATATCCTGTGCATCCCTGTTAATTCCCTCTGCGTTCTTTGCATCTTTGCGGTTTATAATTTTTTTAAGTCTTGACAGTTATTGACGATATGGTAACATTATTTCATGAGAAGCATTGCATTAATCGGCGCAGGCAAGGGCGGAAGCGCCATTCTATCCACTCTTTTGAATGAGAGAGACATCGATATTCTCGGCATTCACGATACAAATCCCGACGCACCGGGCATTAAGCTCGCAAGGGATTTCAATATACACATAGCTTCCGACTCTGCCGAGCTTTTAAATAAGAAGCCCGATATTGTGATTAATGTAACAGGCAGAGATGCGGTAACATCCGACCTTTTAAAACATAAATCCCCAAATACCGAGATTATAGACGGCAAGAGCGCAAGATTCGTCTGGGATTTGCTGGAAAGACAAAGGCAGACGGAGAAAGAGGTAAAGGAACTCCTCGAAGAAACCAAGGAACTGTATCGCATCGGAGTTGCCATAACATCCGCTCATAAACTGGAGGATGTTCTCGATACACTCCTGTTCAATACCCTCCAAACACTCGATGCCCCTGCAGGGAGCATTGCGTTATATGATATAGAGACGGATTTCCTTACCCTGAAGGCATGCCGGGGGTTTTCCTCGGATTTCTCTCACATCATAACATGGAAAAAACGAGCAGGCGGGATGACAGACCATATCCTGAATAAAAAGACGCCTACCATAATTTCAAATGTAGCCGATTACCCTTATATTGATAATAAAACCCTGCTTAACGAAGGAATCAAAAGTCTTATAGCCGTCCCCCTGTTTGCCAATGACAGGATAGTCGGTATCCTGTATATAAACGATTTTAAGCCGAGAAACTGGACACAGAGGGAAGCGGATTTCCTTACACTCCTTGGAATTCAGGCTGCCTATGCTATAGAAAAATTCAGGCTCATGGAAACGGTTTCGGATACAAAGGAATACTTGAAGAATGTCCTCGATAATTCCGCGGACATAATTATA
>CAYMMR010000026.1:0-10831 GCA_964391545.1 uncultured Nitrospinota bacterium
GTCCTGTGTCATAAAAATATATCTTTGGCAGTTTGAAAAGCTCGGAGCGGATATTGCGGCTGAAAGGACTGACCAGCTTAATTACATAAGTATTTTCCATTATGAAAAGATACTTCTCTATAGTCTGTTTAGATATTCTTGTTGTGTTTGACAGTTCTGTAATATTTAACTGCTGGCCGCTTTGTGAGGCAAGGGTTTCAAGCAATTTATTGAATTTATCTATGTCTTTGACATCGGCAAGGTCTCTGATGTCTTTTTTTACATAAGTGTCTATGATTTGCTGTAAATATTTTTCTTTTCGCTCGGTTTCGGGTGTAAGGACAATTTTTGGATAGCCGCCGAATAGAGTGTATTCCTTAAACAGCCCTCTAAGCTCGTCTATTTTCCTGGAAGTATAGACCTTGCCTTCCTCAAAGAAATATTTTTTAAAGAGCAGGAATTCCTTGAAAGAAAGATTGAAAATCTCGAAATTAACTGTCCTGCCCGCAAGAGAATCTTTGAACTTTGTCTTTATGGCAAAGCTTGACGAGCCTGAGACAATCAGCTTTATGCCCTTTTGATGGTCTGCGATTAGCTTTAAAAAAGGGGACGGATTTTTCAGATATTGGATTTCATCTATGAATACAAAGACTTTCTTTCCCGAAGCCGGATGCATTCCCTCCTCACGAAGAAACCTCAAAAAATCATCAACCCCTGCATCCAGTATTTTTACAAAGCGGGAGTCTTCAAGGTCAATGAAATAGGTGATCTTTCTTTGTAATTTCAGATGATTTTCAAGATAGTAGAGGATAGATGTTTTACCGACTTGACGGGCTCCATGCAAAACAATTATGTCATCGGTATCCAGATATTTTTCTATTTCATTTATTACGGTTCTTTCAAAAATCGGCTCATCTATCATCATAGACACTTTAAGTATACTTTATATCCAACTTAAAGTAAAGTTGAATTTGATTTAAGGATGGACAGAGCGCTACCGTTCCATATACCTTTTATAAACGGTAATAATAAAGAGGGCTATTATTTTTTAGTCTGCAGGTCTGTGGCTAATTTTCCGTGGTTTTATACCCTGAATTTCATCTTCCCTACCCTCTTTTCTCTCGCCTCTTTCATTGTCTCCATTGTAATAGTCTTATAGCCCATCTCCTTCGCATGTTTCTCAACTCCTTTCTTTGCGATAGTCCTTGCAAAGAATGGGATATTTTCCAAAAACTTTAATGCCTCCTCTGTCCAGACAACCCCCCCATCCCCCCCTTTACCAAAGGGGGGCGAGGGGGGGGGTTCCTCGTTCTCAAGACCGTATTTTACGCCTGTCTCTATATTTATTACCTTCTTTCCCCCTGCCGTAGGCTTATATAAACACCATGAGTCATCGCCCATATAATCGTTGTTTGTTGCCAATGCCCTTGCTCTGCACCCTCCGCAGAGGAGCTTGTATTCGCAGTCCTGACATTTTCCATGATATTCGGGATGCCTCAAAATTTTAAACATCTCTGAGTTCCACCATAAATCGTCAAAGCTCTTATCCTTAACATTGCCGACTGCATCGGCCATATAGGGACAGGCTGTTACATTCCCTTCCGGTGTTATGCGGCAGTAATTTGTCCCTGCCCTGCATCCTCCTATATATCCGCTCAATACCGGTGAATTAGGGTCGGATTGATAGGCAATCCTTTTAAAGTGCGGCGCGCATTTGGGCCTTATCATCATGCCCTTGAAATTATCGTGAATCTTATAAACATAAGTAAGCATATCCTCATACTGCTCTGCAGATATATCGCTAAGCTCTTCGCCCCTCCCTGTGCATACGAGGAAAAACAGGTTGAACACCCTTGCACCGATTTTATAGGCAAACTCGATTATCTCAGGTATCTCGTCGTAGTTGCCTTTGGTTACAGTAGTCTGTATCTGAAATTCTATACCTGCCCTCTTAATCTCCTCGATGCCCTTAATGGTATTCTCCCATGCCCCTTTTATGCCTCTGAAAGAATCGTGCCTCCCGGCATTCAGGGAATCGAGGCTAACACCAACGCCCTTTATCCCGCCCTCCTTTATTTTTCTGGCAATATCGGCAGTTATAGGCATCCCATTTGTTCCGAGAACGGTTAAAAAACCTTTATCGGAGGCATACCGTGAAATCTCGAATACATCCTTCCTGAGCAAAGGCTCTCCGCCTGTCAGAATAAGGACTGCCTTTGGGTTCACCTGCGCCATCTGGTCAATCAGTCTGAAGCATTCCTCTGTTGAAAGCTCATCTGTTGTATCGCCGGTGAGGTAGGATGCGTCCAGATAGCAGTGGGAGCAGCGGAGGTTGCACCTCTTTGTGATATTCCATGAAATTATGTAAGTTTCAAATGCCATTGGGATAAAAAAGCTTATAGCTTTTAGCTAACAGCTTATAGCTAACAGCTAAAAGCTATATTATCAAAATATGACGAAGCCGTAAAGGCAAATAAGCCGTATAATATCTGGCTATCGGCAGTCTTATTATGGTATAAATACCTATTATGCTCTCCATTATATCATGCGCAAAAACAGGAGAACTAACCGAACCGACTGCGGAAAAACTTTCCGGGTTCCTTTCCGATAAGAGCAGCATTACATGGATTGACTTCTATAAGCCCACTGATAAAGAAATCTCTCTCCTAACCGATGTCTTTAAATTTCATCCGCTCTCTATAGAAGACTGCTTATCCACCGTGCCAAACCCTAAGATAGACGACTATGGAGAATATCTCTATGTCGTAATTCACGGCATCAATGCAGAGGCTCTAAAAAGGGATGAGCTCGAGACGCATGACCTCGATATTTTCCTCGGTAAAAACTACCTCGTCACATTTCGCAAGGGTTATTTCAGGAGCGTTGATGCAGTGGCCGAAAGATGCAGGAAAAACTGCTCCATAATGCAAAATGCCCCTGAGTTTCTTATGCACACGATTATAGACGCACTCGTAGACAACTACCTGCCGATTATAGACGACCTCGGCGAAAAAGTGGATGAGTTAGAAAAAGAGTTAGTTACAAAAGCAGACCAGAATGTCTTAAACAAGATTTTCGCTATAAAAAAAGACATACTCTATTTAAGAAGAATTATTCACCCCCAAAGAGAGATATTGAGAAATATAAGCAGCGGGGAGCATAAGCAAATATCCTTTGAGTGCAGCCTGCATTTTAAAGATGTCTATGACCACCTCTTTATGATTTCCGAGCTTATAGAATCATATCGCGATACAATGAGCGGCGCAATGGAGGCATACCTATCCGTAGTCTCCAACAGGCTGAACGAGGTTATGAAGGTCTTAACTATTATTGCCACCATAATGATGCCCATGACGCTGATTACAGGCATATTCGGGATGAACTTCTCTCAAATGCCGCTCCTCCAATCTTCGCACGGTTTCGCCGTTATCATGGGTTTTATAGGCATCATAGGACTCGGCATGCTCTTATTTTTCAAGAGAAAAGGATGGTGGTAAAGGAATGATAGAAATCAATGGATTAAAAAAGGATTATTTTTTGGGAAACACAAAGGTTCATGCCCTGCGCGGCGTTGATTTTTACGCAGCAGAAGGCGAATTTCTAAGCGTGGTAGGACCCTCTGGAAGCGGCAAAACGACATTATTGAATATTATCGGCTGCATAGATTATCCGACTGAAGGGACGGTTACGATCGGCGGAATCGATATAGGCGCTTTAAACGACAAACAGATTACGGATATTCGCCTCCACAAAATCGGCTTCATATTTCAAACCTTCAATCTCATACCAGTCCTTAATGTCAGGGAAAATGTAGAATTCCCTCTGCTCTTAATGAAGACCCACACAAAAACGGAAATCGGAAAAAGGACGGATAAGCTTATCGAGGCGGTAGGATTAAAAGAGCATGTAAAACACCGCCCCGCAGAGCTTTCCGGCGGACAGAGGCAAAGGGTAGCCGTTGCCAGGGCTCTGGTTACAAACCCTGAAATTATCCTTGCCGATGAACCTACGGCAAATCTCGATTCTGCCACAGGCGCATCTATCCTTGAATTGATGCGTGAGATGAACGAAAAAGAGAAGACTACCTTTATTTTTTCCACACATGACGAGAATGTATTAAAGTATGCCCGGAAGATTGTAAAGATAAAGGATGGGCTCATCATTGATGGAAGGGATTCTTGAGAAGGCATTAAAGGAATATGCCTATAAAGAACCGAGATTGGCAGAGATACTTCGTAATGTGGGGATAATGTAGGCTTGCCCCGATTTCATTTATATGTCGTTTACTATCGCTTCAACACATACACTGCCGCTGCCTCTGTCCAATCCGCAGGCTCTAACCGGTTGAGCTTTTTTACTAAATCGCTTATCATCCCTGTTGACTTTGCATCATAAGCTTTAAACATGCCCTCCTGAAATCCGAGAGGTATTATGTCCTCTTTTTTCTTCGTTGCTATAACCTTTACCCTCTCCTCTGCCGTCTTTCCTTTAAATTCAGGAAGGAATTGAGAATACAAATGAATCTTACTCCCGTCAGGCGGAAAGGAATAGATCTTTTCAGCCTTAATAGAGTTATCTTTGTCTATTGAATTTGGCAGGAGCAGGGTTACAGAGCCGTCCGCTGCAACTGAAAAGATGTAAATGTAACAATCGGCAGTAGGCTGATAAAAGAGCTTTACTTCTTCTCCTTCTTTTAATTCTCCCTTTGAAAGGGATAGTTTTACTGAAAATCCCTCTCCTCTTTCAGGATATACAGGCTCTATAAGGGCTTTGAGATGGACTTTGTATATATTCCTGTCTTTCTCATCCCACCCCTCTTTGATAATCTCTACCTTATCAATCTTTCCCCTGACTGCCGTGTATATCAAATCCTCTGTAATCTGATAATTCGATACAATGGTGTGTGCTTTTATAAATGCCCCGACTGCCTGCTCTATTGCCTTGCTCTCTGCATCCCTCTTTGCCCTCTCTTTTACTTCTTTAAGTGTCTCTATCTCCCCCTGATATGCCTGACCTACAGCCTCAATCCAAACTTGCCCCTGAGCGTTTTTATCATGGATGGGTTTTTCAGAGGCATTAGCAGGATAAACTACCAACATCCACATAACGACTACAGCAACAAATTTCCACGCTCTTGTCATTTTTGTAACTCCTTTTTGCCCTCGCACTACACCCCTATTACCCCCTCTCCCCTTGCTGGAGAGGGTTAGGGTGAGGGGTGCATCCTCACTTCCTCAAACTAAACCTCCCCCTCAACTTCTCAGGGTCGGGGTTTAGGCTTGGACTCTGCTGGACATTAAGAGTCTTTGCCTCATCTTCAACAGACGGCTTTATGTATTCATAAATCTCTGCAATGTTTTTCTTGCCATCCTTCAAAGCCTTCAGAAAATGATAGGTAAATACCCCATGCCCCTTTTCTGAATTTGATGTAGAAATCTGCGTCCCCTGTGTGGCAGATAGCACTGCCATATTTTGAGATAATACCACGCCTTCTGTCATCATTACCAAAGGTCTTGCGCCTTTCGCAAGAACACTCCTTCCGCCAGCGCCTGAAAAACAGGAATCAAGGGCAACCACTATTTCTGCTGCCTGCAGTTTGCCCAATTTATCATACAACCTTTTCAATGGATACCCTGTAACCTCAAGATAATTCGGGTCGCCGTCAAAGGGGACAATATAGGCATCCCCTGTCTTCGGTTCTGGAGCGCCATGTCCTGAGTAATATACAAAGATTTTGCTGTCCTGCTTTATCCTATTCGGAAGCCATGCTTCAATTGTCTTCTCAATACCGGATTTTGTCGCCCTTTCATCCGTAAGTAACTCAATATTCCTTTCTTTAAACCCAAGCGCCTTGAGATAATCTTTTACCAATTTTGCATCGTCATAGGAATAATCGGATTTTGGGAGGCTCTGATAACCTTCAATGCCTATAATCACTGCAAGGTCATTTTCACGAAGTCTGGCATTAAAGTCAGGGATATTATCTATTAAGCTCCTCGGTCTGTTAAATTCCGGCAGTTTAATCTGTGCAGTTGGAGTTTGAAGTGGAGTCTGGAGTTGAGGAGATAAAGCAGCCATTTCTGCATTCTCCTTTGCCTGCGCCTTCATAAGCAGTTTCATAACGCTTCTATGCCCCTTTTCTTCTGCCAATTGCAAAGGAGTTTTTCCATCGTTGTTTACCACACCAAAGTCGGCATTTTTTTCCAGTAAGAGACTGACAATATCCTCATGCCCTTCTCTTGCCGCAATACTTAATGCCGTATCTCCTTTATTGCTTTTAAGATTCACTTTAGCACGGCTCCCTAATAACATCTTTAAAATATCAAAATTACCTTTCTTCGCTGCCCACATCAAAGGCGTCCAGCCATTTGAAGACCTCTCATTTACATCGGCGCCATTTTTTATCAGGTTGCTAACATTGGTTATATCTCCCCAATACACCCTATCTATCAATGTCAATTCTGAGGCATTTGCATCAATTGTGTAAACTCCAAATACTCCAATTACAAAAATACAGAAACAAAATACAAACAGTCCAATTTTTTTCATAATCCCTCCTATAAATTAGATTGCTTCGTCGCTTACGCTCCTCGCAATGACACTTTTGCTTTCTGTGTCATTGCGAGCCGAAGGCGAAGCAATCTCAAGATTGAAATTCCTATGCTTATATTTATTGTTCTTCACTTTCACGCCTGCGTATCCATTCTTCTACTTCTTTAGTGTGTCGTTCTTTGTATCGCTCTTGCCCGGCTTTAAGAATTTTTTCGTATTCCGCATAATACTCTTCTTCAATCTTCTCATTATGTGCGTTCCATTTATCTTTACAATCATACTCACATTTCTCATAGTCGGAAATAAATCCATAACATTTTTCCCTGCATTTTATCCATATTTCATGATATTCATTGCTTTTTGTATGATAATTATCTTTTATTCTCTCTATATCTTCTCTTGCTTGTTTATCATCATCATCCCATGAATAGTAATTATACTGTTTGTGCATTTCAATAGTCCTATCGCCCGAGGGCTCGGCACTCACCGTCACTGCTACACCCTGGAAAAAAATAATAAAAAACAGAACCAATACAAATTCCTTACTCTTGCATCTCATAACCTTTTCTCCTCCTTTCATGTTTTAAATCAGATACCTCCAGCAAAGATGGAGGCTTGCCGTTTGCTGTCCCCTCAAAGCGCAAACATAAAAAAACCACCCTCCCCTCCCATCAAGGGAGGGGAAGTTCTTCCAAAATCCCCCTCCCCTTGTGGGAGAGGGTTAGGGTGAGGGGTAAATATGTATTGAAATTAATTAACACATGCTTTATTACCTATTGCAATCAAGACATCTGCCATCCATCCTGCCCAAAACGGAAGAAAAGATTTCAAAGATTCTAATGCTACTTTTATAGCTGGCCATAGGTCGCAAAACTGCACATTTGTTCCAACGGCAACGCTGGTTGTTGTAAACGTTTGTGTTGCTTTGGTAATTTGTACCTTTGCCTTTTTTTGTTTTATGTGGTCAGCAGCTTCATTTACAAAGATATCCAAATTTAATGGCATAACTCTTCCCTCCTAAAATAGATTTTAAGTTTTTAATCCTAAAAACAGTTTCCCTGTATAAATAAACTGTCATGTAAGTAACCGTCAGTGTAGTTATGTAAAACCGGAGTTCTTTAAAAATTTCTTCTTTAGAATATACCGGTTAAACTTTGGAGATATGTGAATTGAGATTTGAAGAGTTCGGTTTACTGCAAAGATGAGGTTCTGCTCTGCTATCTTTGATTTTAAAAAGGTTTTATAAAGGCAGGTTAAACTGACTGACTGACTGACTGACTGACTGACTTTGCAATGCCCGTGCCATGTTAAGTGTCGAGTGTTGAGTGTTAAGTGTTAAGCGATGAGCGGCGAGTGGCGAGAAACCTGTTAGAATCTTCGCAGGCTTAAGATTTATGATGCAATTGTTCAACATAATCAACCCTTTAAAATTCTGCCATTTTTTTACGGATTCCTCAAAACTTCATCATGATTTCCAATAACTCGAAGGATAATAGTGTCGTTCTCAAGGGTAAAGGTAAATCTGTATTTATAATCTATCCTTGCCTCCCATATATCCTTTTGTCCACCAATCTTTTTTGTATGTAATGATGGGTGAAAAAAATCTTGAGTCAATAATCTTATAGCCTTTTCCGTTTTTATCTGTATTCTATTAGGAAGCTTTATAAATGTCTTATCAAAGGTTTTTGTCCTACGGACATTCATTTATGCGATTTTCTTTTACCTTTTTTAAGGTCTGCAAAGAGGACATCTATCTCCTTTGCTCCATATCCCTTTGAGACTCGCCCATTTTTTATATCTTCTTCAGCCTTTCTTTCTAAAGATTGCCATTTGGAAGTATAAAAATAAGCCTGAGTCGGATCTATTTTAGATAATATCTCTTTATGCTTAACAAAAGAGATAAAATCTAAAACCTCTTTAGCCTTCGTTTCAGTCAAATCCTCTATTTCCCTTGTTATCTTATCCTTATAATTCAGTGATATATGGTGCATTAAAAACCTCCCCGAATAATAAGGAAAACTATATCATACAAAAACATCCTGTCAAGATTTTTTTGAGATTTTTCGGTGTGATTTAGTCCACATAAGGTAAGGATTGATTCGCAGTCTTAAATAATATATTATGAGGTCTAATGGAATACAGATTACGCATAGGATTTTGAGGGATTAACGGAATGGAATTACTTTTTAAGATAGCATGGCGGAATATCCTGAGGCATAAGGGAAAAAGCATCATAATAGGGATAATCATCTTTTTAGGCTCTCTCGTTATGACCCTCGGCAACGGCGTCATCTCCGGAATGGAGCAGGGACTGCAAAAAAATATCGTCAACGGCTTCACCGGCGATATTGTAATAATCTCCGAAAAACAAGAAACCGATAATGTCCTCTTTACGGTGATGGGCAAGGCTATAGAGCCGATACATAATTTCCCGGATATAAAAGAGACACTCGCCAGGAAAGATTATATCGAAAAGTTCCTTCCCGCAGGAAGGGATATGGCGATGATTTTGAACGAGGAAGGGGGCGCGCCCGGGTTTACCTTTCTGCTCGGGGTTGACTTCGGCAAATATCAGGAGATGTTTCCGCATAACATGAAGCCGATAGAGGGGAGGCTATTAAAGGATAACGAGAGGGGGGCTATTATACCAACGAATAGACGAAAGGAATTTTACGATTTCATGGGATTATGGTATCTGCCGGTAAATGAAAAATTCAATGCAAAAAACTTTAAGGAGTCGGTTAAAGAAGAGCCGGATATGAACAATATCAAGCTGAAAGATTCCATAATCTTTCTTGGATACAGCGATAAGAACACCACGCAGGATATTCGTCTCGATGTGAAGGGGATTGTAAGGTTTAATTCGCTGAATACCATCTTCGGACATTATAATCTCGTTGATATAGAATCGTTCAGGGAATGCCTTGGGTTTTTCAGCGGGGCTTCTAGACAGGTTAATCTATCCGAGGAAAAGAAGAAAATTCTGGAAATGGAGAATTTAGACGATCTCTTCTCGGAGGGGGTTTTTGCAGAAAAAAACAGAGAGACTGCCACCCCAATTCAAAGAGATTTGAAGTTGACCCCTGAGCCTGCCGCTATTACAGACAGCGATATTGACAAGGAAGCAGGGGCATATAATGTCGTCTTCGTAAAATTGAAGAAAGGGATTTCTCTCGAAGATGGTCTTCAAAAAATTAATAGAGATTTAAAAGAGAATAATCTTAAATCCAGGGCAGTATCATGGAAAAAGGCATTCGGTTTCTTAGGAAGCATGGCTATAGTGATTAAAGGGGCTTTAGTAGGGTTTGTGATGCTCATATTTTTTGTAGCGGTTATTATCATAGTGAACACTTTGACTATGGCTGCTATCGAGCGGACAACCGAGATAGGCATGATGCGGGCAATAGGGGCAAGAAAGAGTTTTATCGGCACGATGTTTTTGGGCGAGACAGGCATACTTACGGTTATTTTCGGAGGCGCAGGAATAATCGCGGGAGTTATCGCCGTAAAAATAATGCCGCTCTTTAACATTACTTCCGAGAACGATATGGTGCAGCTTCTATTCGGCGGAGACAGCCTTTTTCCTGTTTTATCGCTATCGGACATATTCGTTACTATCGTGCAATTGCTCTTTGTAACGGCTATTGCAGTAATATATCCGATAAAGATCGCAAAAGACATCACCCCGCTGGAGGCAATCGCCAGAGATTAGGAGACAGTAGTGAGATTATTATTCACCATAAGCATCCGTAATCTATTCAGGCAGAAGAGGAGGAATATCCTCCTCGGCATTGCCATTGCCGTCGGGGTTATGATACTCGTCGTTGCCAGGTCATTTTCCGCAGGCATAACCGACATCTTATTTAATAAGATTCTCGTTCGCGTGGCAGGACATATCTCAGTTGCTTTTAACGAAGAAAGCAAATTATACAGGATGATATTTCGGGACAGGGAGAGGATGCTGTCTATTGTTAAAAATAATCTTTCCGATGTCCGTGAAATAGAAGAGGCATTGGCAATATTTAATCGGGTAATCGGCAACGGAAAGTCGGATAACAGCATACTCGTAGGCATTGACTTGAGCCAGCATTTAAGCGAGGAGACGAAAAAAGAGATTGAAGAATCTTTCAGGATGCTGACAGGCGATTTTAGCGATTTAGGAAGCAAAAAAACAGAAAACCCCGTTATACTATCGGAGGAAAAGGCAAAATATCTGAGGGTCGGCAAGGGGGACACCCTCAGAATCAGGTTTACTAATGTTTACGGCAACAACGAGACTAGATCGGAAGAGCACACGTCT
>CAYMMR010000026.1:10841-16482 GCA_964391545.1 uncultured Nitrospinota bacterium
TAGTAGGCATAGTCAAGAACGATAATATCTTTATGCAGTCGGTCATATTCTCGGAATTAAAAAATGTTAAACGGCTGATGGGCTTTAAAGAATACGAGGTTGCAAATCTGAATATAACCATAAAAAATCCTTCAAAAAACGCAGTGCCTCTGGCTGACAGACTCCATTCTGCCTTGAAGCCGGGGCTTGCAGCGATTTACGGCAAGATTCGATCCGGCAATATCGAAAAGGATGCCGTTGTGCTTGGATTGTTTTTCAACGAGATTTCCCAAAAATTAATCGGAAGTCATTTTGATATCGTAGAGGGAGATAAGGATAAAATATTTTCCAAAGATACCGTATTGATAAGCAAAGACCTTGCGGAAAAAATTCAGGCCCGGACAGGAGATAAATTCGAGCTTGTCTACAAAAATAAATTCGAAGACAGGCATACCGTTTTTCCATATCGGATTACTGCTGTTTTCAAGGAAAAGAGCCTCGATGGAAAAGATATTATCCTGATGAACGAAGAAAAGTTTTACCATGCCTATTATGCAAATCTTCCCAAAACCGATGCCAATGCCTATATCCCGGAAAAGAATAACCCCCTCTACCCTGTCTTTGCCACAGAATGGATACTCCTCGAAAGGACAGGCACTACAGAAGAGATTCAGAAAAAGCTGAGAGATATAAGCAATCAAAAATGGAAAGGAACTACCGTTGATGTGAGGACAATGTATGAAACAGCCAGCGATATATTAAAACTGGAAAATGTCCTGAATATTATCACCATATCCGCAGTTCTAATCCTGTTTTTTATAATCCTAATAGGCGTAATCAATACACTCAGGATGACGATAAGAGAAAGAACCAGAGAAATCGGCACAATCAGGTCAATCGGCATGCAAAAAAACGATGTCAGAAACACCTTTTTACTGGAGTCATTATTTTTAGGATTATTCGCTTCGATTGCTGGAATTCTGACGGCATTCGGGGTAATCTTTATGCTGTCAAAGCTCACCTTCGAGCTAAAGGATAACCCGCTCTCGATACTGCTGGTAAACGGGCATCTCTATTTCAAGCCTACGGCAGCAGATATTATCTCGACTCTTATACTTATCCTTTGCATTGTGGGCGCAACTGCATATTTTCCGGCGCGGACTGCGGCAAATCTTTCTCCATCCGCTGCCTTAAGGTATCATGATTAGATTAGCTATCAGCCGTCAGCGGTCAGGTTTGGGGAAAGAATGTAAGCCCCCTCTCCCCTTGTGGGAGAGGGTTGGGGTGAGGGGCAAATAAAGGAGGTTGTAGTGTTTAAAATTAAATTAGATTGCTTCGTCGCTATCGCTCCTCGCAATGACACAGACCCCTTCGCTTCGCTCGGGGCTTCGGCTTTGTGTGTCATTGCGACCCCTGATAGAATCATTCAGGGGGAAGCAATCTCAAGATTGAAATTCCTATACATAAATTTTGCGCTTACACTTGCAATTACACTTGCGCTTACATCGTTTAGTTTTGCCGAGACACCTTCAATCTCCTTTATATTAAAAAAATTGGAAGAGAATATGGAAATCACTAATGATATAAGCTCAAAGGTTCTCTTAACCCAGAATAAAATCGAACAGGGGGTAAAGGTTTTCGAGATGATATATTTCAGGCGGGATTTGGACGATTCGTTCTTGATTGTAATGACCGCTCCGGAGGCTGAAAAGGGGAATGGATACTTGAGGGTGGGGGGCAATTTCTGGATGTATCGCCGCAATACCCGCACCTTCCAGCATATCAACCGCGATGAAAGCATCGGTGGAACGGATGCCAAAGCCGATGATTTTGAAAAAAGAAAGATTACAGAGCTATATGCCGGCGCCGCCGATAATAAAGGCAAAGAAATAATTAATGAAGAATTGCTTGGTAAAATACCTGTCTATACGCTTGAAGTAAAGGCAATAGTGCATGATGTAGATTACCCCAAAAAGGTATACTGGGTTAAAAAAGACGATTATCTCCCCTTAAAAGAACAGTCCTATTCACTTTCAGGAACACTGATGCAGACTGCCTATTTCTTAAATTACACGCAGATTAACGGAAAATATGTTCCAATAAAACATATATACATAGATGAGTTTGAGAAGGGAAATAAGACAATCGTGGAGATATCCAATATTTCTACGGATAAACTCGATGATAAAATCTTTACCAAGGCATATCTGGAGAATCTGAGCAAATAATGGAGAAGAAAACTATATTAAGAAGAACAAAAAAGAAAGATTTAGCCACAGATAGACACAGATTTACACAGGTTAACTCCCCCTGCCCCCCCTCTTTAATAAAGAGGGGGAGGGGGGAGTTTTTTTTATCTGCGTTTATCTGTGTTCATCTGTGGTTAATCATGTCTTTGTTTTCCTTCTGTTTCGGAGAGGAATTCAATGAGGAGGAGCTTTTTTCGAGTCCCGACAGCATTGTCAAAAAAGACGAGCCCTTCGATAAGCAAAAGCCAAAGGAGGAAGAAAAGGAGGTCAATCTCGCACTTTCGGGCCGGGCAGTTAGTGTTTTCTCTGCTACGGAAAAGAGGGAAAAGCATGTAGTGAGCGAAGCGAATCTAACAGATAATGCAGATAATTCCACATCTTCTTATATCGTGGGAAATATGTTTCTCGATGTCCGCCAAAAGATGGGGACAAAATATTTTGTGGACTTAGAGGCAAGATATAATCCCTCTGCCAATACTAAATCAGAATTTACCCTTAAAGAGATATTTATTGATTTCAACATAAAAGACCGTCTCTATTTTCGGACAGGAAAACAGGTATTGCAGTGGGGGAGAAATTACCTCTGGAATCCTACAGACCTTATTAATATCGATAAAAATGTCTTTCTTACTCGAATCGGCTCGAGGGAAGGGGCTTATGGACTGAAACTCCATATCCCTTTCGGGGCAAAATACAATATCTATGGCTTTTTAGATACTTCCAGCAATAAAAGCACAAGCGATTTGGGCGGCGCCTTAAAATTTGAATTTTTAACCGGCAAAACGGAAATGGCTTTTGCCGCATGGGGTAAAGGGGGATATTATCCGGTATACACTTATGATTTCTCTACACGCCTGCTTGGAATAGATACGACCGGCGAGTTAGCCGTTTCGCAGGGGGATAATAACAGAAAAATCAGATTGGAAAATGGAATATTATCAGCATACAAAGAGCGGGAGCAGTGGATACCAAAGGCATCCTTGGGTTTTGGAAAATACTTCGATTATGGAGATATACCCGACCGAATCTTTTTACACCTCGAACTTTACTATAACCAGAATGGATATACCGAAAATATTTTCAGCGATCCGTCAATCTATACCTTCGGCAGCCCTATCCAGACCATTGACACTTCGGGGAGTCCTGTTATTAAAACACAGGGGACTCAAAAGGAATTTTTGCTTTATAATAATCTCTACGAGCTTAATTATTATTCCAAATATTATATAGCCTTATTCAGCAGATACAGCCGGTTTATTATCACCGACCTAACCCTCAGCATTAACATGATAAGAAATCTTAACGACGATTCCTCCATTTTAACCGCAGGCGTTAGTTACCAGAATATTCACAACTTAAATATCGGATGCGAGATATACGGTTTCATGGGAGAAAAAGACAGGGAATACACCTTTCCGAATAATGCCTATACCGCACAATGCACTGCGGGGATTTTGTTTTAAAGAACAAGACCTGATTAGCCACAGAACATAGAAACAGAGAAGAAAAACAAAGAATCAATCATCCACAGATTTCACAGATTTTCACAGATTTAAAAAGAATCAGTCATTATCCGAACTGTATAGTTCTTCTTCGACATGTTCTGAATGAACTTTGAGGATACCACAGACGCCATAATTTCTCCTATTAGCTCCTCAACCTGTTCCTCTGTTAAATCTTCTCGCTCAAGCCGGTTTGCCAATTTTGTAAAAGTTTCGCATTCCTCTTTGAGTTCCTTTATAAGCCCATCCAGCGTCTCAGTGATTTTTTTGTCTTCATATCTTTCCTTCATAATACTCCTGCAAAGATTTTACATCGAGGCTGCCGTTTTGAAGCGCCTTTATGCCGTAGGCAGCGGCAATTGCGCCGGGGATTGTCGTGCAGTAGGGTATGTTATATGTGAGGGCCGTCCTGCGGATTGAATAGGAGTCTATTGCAGCAGCCTTTCCAAAGGTG
Source organism: uncultured Nitrospinota bacterium (assembly GCA_964391545.1). GTDB lineage: Bacteria > Nitrospinota > Nitrospinia > UBA9942 > UBA9942 > JACQEW01. The sequence goes on from CAYMMR010000026.1 coordinate 15,026, forward strand.
GTATTGACTACAAGACTGATTTCGCCGTTCTTCATATAATCCACTATATTCGGTCTCCCCTCTTTTACCTTTAAGACCTTTTCGACAGTGATTCCGGATTTTTCAAGGACAGCGGCAGTGCCTGAAGTTCCGATTATATTGAATCCAATATCCTTGAACTGTTTTGCAATTTTTACGGCGGAGGGCTTGTCTTTATCCGCAACACTTATAAAAACCTTGCCGTTTTTTGGAAGCACGACACCTGCGCCAAGCTGCGATTTGGCAAATGACATGCCAAACGAATCGCCGATTCCCATTACCTCGCCTGTGGATTTCATTTCGGGACCAAGTATGGTATCAACGCCTGGAAATTTTATAAACGGGAATACAGCCTCTTTCACAGAGATATATGGAACCTCTTTCTCTGCCGTGAAACCCAATTCATTCAATGTCTTCCCCGCCATCACCCTTGCTGCGAGCTTTGCCAGAGGAACGCCGATAGCCTTGCTTACAAATGGTATTGTCCTCGATGCCCTTGGGTTTACCTCGAGAACATAAATAACATTATCCTTTACGGCATATTGTATATTTATAAGCCCTATTACATTTAATTCCCTTGCAAGTGCTTTGGTCTGCCTTTTAATCTCATCTATCAAATTCTTTGAAAGCGAGTATGGAGGAAGTGAGCAGGCGCTGTCGCCCGAATGGATACCCGCCTCCTCTATATGTTCCATAATGCCTCCGATAACAACGATATTGCCGTCCGAAATGGCATCAACATCGACCTCTACTGCATCCTCGAGAAACCTGTCAACGAGCACAGGATGCTCCGGAGACGCCTTGACCGCATGGGTCATATAATGGACTAATGCCTCGTCGTCGTAGACAATCTCCATTGCCCTGCCGCCCAAAACATAAGAAGGCCTCAATATCACAGGATAACCTATCTGTTTTGCAATCTTCATTGCATCGTCTAAAGATGTGGCAGCGCCATTTTCAGGCTGTCTTAAATTCAGCTTATGGAGAAGTTCCTTAAACCTTTCCCTATCCTCTGCCCTGTCTATATTATCAGGGGATGTCCCTATTATTTTTACACCTGCCTTCTCGAGAGGAATTGCCAGTTTCAGAGGAGTCTGACCGCCGAATTGGACGATTACTCCGTCAGGCTTCTCAATATCCACTATATTCATTACATGCTCATAAGTAAGAGGCTCGAAATATAGTCTGTCCGATGTATCGTAATCAGTGCTTACAGTCTCGGGATTACAGTTCACCATTATAGTCTCGAATCCATCCTCCTTTAATGCAAATACTCCGTGAACACAGCAGTAGTCAAACTCGATGCCCTGCCCTATCCTGTTTGGTCCGCCTCCAAGAATTATTATCTTTTTTCTATTTGTCGGCTCCGACTCGCACCCAGAAACAGGGGCAAGGGGCAAGGGGCAAGGGGCAAGTTTGTTTTTATCTTGACCCATGAC
>CAYMMR010000027.1:0-3395 GCA_964391545.1 uncultured Nitrospinota bacterium
TACACGCGTAAGATCGTCGGCAGCGTCAGATGTGTATAAGAGACAGCCTATAGAGAAGACCATCCAAAGAAGGTATAAAGGGGGAAGCACTACAGATTCTTACGCTTCGCCAAAACTTTATTCAGACTCAGAATTATAATGTGTTACTCCATATATACCACTTGATTCCTCCCTCCGTTTTTAGCCTATACAATTCCATTGTCTCCGATAATTTTTTATCGCCTCTACAAAAAAAATAACTTTTTATCCCAACACTATGGAGCGGGAGAGATACCCCTATTCGATTTGGATTTTTTCAATTCTAAAATTGCCTGTTTCAACATATCCAGATAATCGTTTATTCGGGTTAGACTTTCTTTATCGGGCCGCTTGATGCCCTCTTTAATGGAATTTAAAATACCGTCTACTTCCATGGCAATATTACTTAATTCAGGAAAACCAAAGGTTGCGCCTGCGCCGGCAATGCTGTGTATCATGCCGTAAAAGGCATTGAAATTATTATCATCCCATACCTCCTGAAGCCCTTCCCATGTTTTTTCAATCCTGCTCATCTTAGAGGGTAATTCCTTTATATAATCTCTGCCTATTATTTCAAGCCGTTCCTGAAATGTCTTTATCGTTTCGCTCATAAAATCACCTCCGGTAATTCTCCCATATACACTTAATAGTTTCGGAAAGGAGCATGGGGTCAAAGGGTTTTGAAATAACATCTATTGCGCCCTGTCTCTTATAAAGGTCAACCTCATGGGACTGCGCCTTTGCTGTCATAAAAATCACAGGGGTTTTAGCAACTTGAGGAATCTCACGCAGCGCTTTCAATACACTCAAGCCATCCATACCGGGCATCATAACATCTAACAGTATAAGGTCAGGCGCGAAGTCTTCTGCCCTTTCAACTGCCTCCTTCCCCGAACTGCATATCTCTACAGTAAATCCACCCACAGATTCGAGAGTAAGACGGGCAACAGCCTGTATATCAGGCTCATCTTCTACAAGCATGATTTTATTTAAAGGCGGCATCATATAATAAACCCTTACCCCTTAACCTGTTGCTGAAAAACCATAATTTCGTAGAAACAGACCTTTAGGTCTGTTATTAACGGGTCTGAAGACCCGTTACTACAGTTTTTCAACTAATTCTCAATATTGATCTTATGGTATTCAGCAATTCTTCACCCGATGTTCGGGATTTGACCAGCGAGGCAGCAACCTTACCTGATATATCTCTGCCAACATCCTTTGCCGAGTAGATTACTACAGGAATCGCCTTTAAATAGGGAAGCATATCCACACCATCGCCATCCGGCAGGATCAGATCGAGAATAACCATATCAAAGCCTCTCTGCCCCAGTTTTTGTTTCGCCTCATGCAGACTTCCCGCGCAAACAACATCCATATCATTCTGCAAAACAGTAGACACGACATGGCAAACATCAGGGTCATCTTCAATATGCAGCACACAGGGCTTCCCGTCTGTTTTTGTCACACATGCCATTTTTACAACAGATAACAATCTCTCTGTATCAATAGGTTTATCCAGCCAGTCCATAATGGCAAAACCGCCGTTCAACTCTTTATAACCCTCTGACGCATTAACAGAAACAACGATAATGGGGAGGTCTTTTGTCTTTTCCATTTTACGCAATTCCCTGATAAGTCCAATTCCATCTTCATCGGGAAGTATGAGGTCCAATGTCATGGCATTATAGTTATTCTGCTCAAGGAATCGTTTTGCATCCAATGCAGTATAGGCAATATCCGTCTCAAAACCGCCATTTTTGAGTATAAAGGCGATTAAATTTGCAACATCATAGTCATCTTCGCATATAAGTATACGGGGAAATCCTTTGGCTTCCTTAAACTTTATCCCGGCTAATTCAGGCAGGTCAAAGTAAAATGTCGTCCCCACATCCGTTTCAGTCTTATACCCGATAGTTCCGCCAAGCCTCTCTATAATCGCCTTTGAAATGCTCAAGCCGAGACCTGTCCCGCCCTTCTGCCGTTTATCCGATGAATCGGCCTGGGCAAATTTCTGAAAGATACGGCTGCGGAATTCCTCTGGAATACCGTAACCATGGTCTGTAACAGATACACGAATCAATCCGCCACCCTCACCCCCCGATAAATACTTCGGGGGCAGGCTCTGCCCCTCTCCCCTAAGGGGAGAGGGAGAAACAGAAATCAGAACAGTATCGCCGGATGGAGAAAATTTGGCTGCATTGGAAAGGAGATTTGTCAGAACCTGCATAAGCCTGCCGCTGTCAGCATTAACCCTGACACCCGGCAGGGTATCCTCTACAGCAAACCTGACGCCAAACTGCTCCCCATAGCTGCGATTGGCGTCTACAGCCTGCACTATAAGAGGCATCAGTTCCACAGGTTTAATATGAAAGTCCATTTTGCCCGATTCAATCTTTTCTGTATCGAGGATATCGTTGACCAGATTTATCAAGCGATGACTGTTCCTGTATGCAATATCTAACATTTTTTTTGCCTGCGGAGAAACTTCACCCGCCTTGCCGCCGGTGAGTAAGCCGAGTGAGCCTTGTATGGAAGTCAAAGGAGTTCTCAACTCATGGCTTACAACGGATATAAATTCATTCTTTACCTTCTCTGCTTTTTTTCGCTCTATAATCTCCTTATTCAGCAGCTCATTATTTTCCTGCAGCTCCTTCACGCCCTCTTCGATGCGGAGCGACATAGGTCTGAATATTAACAGGGCAACCATCACTAAACCGGAAAGATTTATAATGAGGAGAAATGCCTCAATCCTTAACAGCCGGGCAATACTATCTTCACTCTCCGACTGATACTGCCTGACCACTGCATCCAGGCTATCGAGGAGTTTTGAGATGACGGCTGTATTGACAATTTGCATAAAGTAGCTATTATTTGCAGATATAAGCTCGGTATCTGTGGCATTTGCTATCGCTCTAATTCCAGTTATATAATCACGGACATTTTTATCTACGGAAAAAGGGGGCTCATAAAACATTGCATTCACCTGCGGGGATGGTTTAGGGATATTTATATTTCTATCTCCATTAAGCAAAGCATTATGAGATGTCTCCATCGTATCTATGGCATCAATCAACTTCTTGCGGATATCTTTCCTTTTATCTTCATCCGGTGCAGTAATAATTTGTCCGGATAGAAAACCACAGCGCTGGGATAACATCCTCTGACGGCCGCTGATGTTTACAACTGCTGCGACTAACTCCTGACTTTTAACGATATAGGAAGCTGTAAGATGGGTAGAAATGGATACAGAGGCTAATATTAAAAGGGCAAGTATATATCTAAAGGATAGTCTCTTTGTGGAATATTTATCGTCCATATCTGGTTGGTTGGTTGGTTGGTTGGTTGGTTGGTTGGTTGGTTGGTTGGTTGGTTGG